>DVMK01000183.1 GCA_018715025.1 Candidatus Caccousia avistercoris | reverse complement strand
AGAAAGGACGGATTGTATAGCGCACGATTTGTTGATAAGACCGGGAAGCGGCATGAGAAGTATTTTCAGACGCTGCCTGAAGCGCGAAACTGGATCGAGGAAGCGAAATACGCTGATAAGCATGACGATGTATTTGTGGCTACCGATACGACGGTTGATGAGTGGTTCAATTTCTGGATTGAAAATATTGTCGGGGATCTGGCACCCAACACGCTCAGAAATTACCGGGAACGATATGTTCGCAATATTCAGCCGGTGATCGGAAAGATGCTGATCGCCAATGTAAAACCAATGCACTGCAAAAAGGTGTTTATCCAGATGGATGCGGATTACGCAGGTTCCACCATTCGTCAGGCATACATCACAATGGGGACAATGTTTAAGGCGGCGAAGATGAACGACCTGATTGCAAAGCACCCCATGGATGGCGTTCGGTTTACAAAGCCTGTTCGCGCTGTGGATGATATTCACTATCTGACGCGGGAGGAACAGCGCCTCTTTCTCGAAACCGCACGGCGCTCCCACAATTACAACCAGTATGCGCTCATCCTTGAAACGGGATTGCGCACCGGGGAAATGATTGGCTTAACATGGGATGCCATCGACTTTGAGCGCCGGACGCTTACGGTAAACAAGACCTTGGAGTTTCGTCACGCACAGAAAGTTTGGCGAGCCGGTCCTCCCAAAACCCAGCAGAGCTATCGCACCATTCCTCTGACGGATAAGGCGTATGACATTCTGAAAGAGGTGTGGGATAGCCGGAGCGGCAGGAAAGAATCCCCGCTGCTGTCGCAAACGCTGGAATATATGGACAGGCGCACCGGCGTTACTTCCCGGCTTGTGATGCGTGATCTGGTCTTTATCAACTGGCGCACATGGGAACCGGCGAAAAACAGTTCCTATGATACCCACCTCTATAAGCTTTGCGATGAAGCGGGGATCAACCGCTTTTGTATGCACGCGCTGCGCCATACCTACGCAACCCGTGCGATTGAAAGCGGAATGCAGCCGAAAGTGCTGCAAAAGCTGCTGGGGCACGCCAGCATCAAAACCACAATGGATCGGTATGTCCATGTGACAGATGAAACGCTGGATCAGGCGGTCAAGCAATTTCAGCTTAGCAGCGTATGTTGATATAACTTCATACAAGTCCATGCGTAAATGGCGTAAAAATGGCGTAGCCACCAAAACGCCAAAGTGCGAAAAACCTTGTAAATACAGCATTTTTTAAGGAGATGTAGAGATATATGAAATTAGGCATCGTAGGGCTCCCCAATGTGGGGAAGAGCACCCTGTTCAACGCTATCACCAACGCAGGCGCACAGTCCGCCAACTACCCCTTCTGCACCATAGAGCCCAACGTGGGCGTGGTGGCCGTGCCGGACAAGCGGCTGGACCGCCTGGCCGAGATGTACCACCCGGAAAAGTACACCCCCGCCACCATTGAGTTCGTAGACATTGCGGGCCTGGTGCGGGGCGCCTCCAAGGGAGAGGGCCTGGGCAACAAATTCCTGGCCAACATCCGCGAGGTGGACGCGGTGGTGCATGTGGTGCGGTGCTTTGTCAACGACGACATCATCCACGTGGAGGGAAGCATCGACCCGGCCCGCGACATTGAAACCATCAACCTGGAGCTCATCCTCTCTGACATGGAGGTGCTGGACCGGCGCATCGACAAAACCCAGAAGCTGCTGAAGGCAGACAAAAAGTACCAGGCCGAGCTGGACTTCTTCCAGCGGGTGCGGCAGGCGCTGGACGCGGGCAAGTCCGCCCGCAGCGTAGAGTGCACCGAGGAGGAGGCGGAGCTTCTCTCTACGGTGTCTTTGCTCACCAACAAGCCGGTCATCTACGCCGCCAACATGAGCGAGGGCGACTTCAAGGGCGGGGTGGAAAACAACCCTTACTTTGCCGCTGTGAAGCAGATTGCAGACAGCGAGCACGCCGGGGTGCTGCCCATCTGCGCCGAGATTGAGGCGGAGATTTCAGGCATGGAGCGGGAGGAAAAGGAGCTGTTCCTGGCGGACATGGGCCTCACCGAGTCCGGCCTGGACCGGCTGATCAACGAGTGCTACAGCCTGCTGGGGCTCATCTCGTACCTGACCGCAGGCCCGCAGGAGGTGCGGGCCTGGACCATCCAGCGGGGCACCAAGGCCCCCCAGGCCGCCGGCAAAATCCATTCCGACTTTGAGCGCGGCTTTATTCGGGCGGAGGTGATCTCTTTCGACGACCTGATGGCGTGCGGTTCCATGACGGCCGCCAAGGAGAAGGGCCTGGTACGCAGCGAGGGCAAGGAGTATGTGATGCAGGACGGGGACGTGGTGCTGTTCCGGTTCAATGTGTAACGGCCTGCATACCAAAAAGCAAAACCGAGGGCCGGATCCCCGCCAGGGGATCCGGCCCTCAGATTGTATTGCGGCTGCATGGCGGTTTTCCGCCCGGCCTGCGAGGGGGTGCGTCAGGCGGCCGTCTGGGCGGCGATTTGCTTCCCCGCCTGGGAAAATACGGTGCTGAAATATTCCTCGTCCCCCAGGTCAGAGCTGTAGTATTCGTCCACCGTGTCCAGGAAAAGCTCCAGGGCGCTGTCGGTGAGCACGCTGCCGGTGTCGGCCCCGCACACGTACCAGGTCATGTAGGTGTTCCCGTATTCCTGGAACAGGAACAGGAAGTGGTTTTCGTCGTCGAACAGATCCTCGTACAGATCCTGGGCGAACCGGTCCATTTCCTCCTCGCTGGGGGAGTAGTCCCCCTCTATCTGGTCGGTTAAGTACAGGTAGGGGCGCACGCCGGTTTCCTCATAAAATTCCTTCATGCCCGCGGTGAGGGCCGCCGGGTCGGCGATCCACCCCATACAGTCGGTATAATACTCCCCGTCGCTGGTGATGGAGGCGGAGGCCGTCTGCGGCGGGGCCGTTTGGGTATGGCCGCCCTGGCTGTCCCCGTCCATGAAGCAGCGGCTGATGGAAAGCGGCACGGCGATGACCACCAGAACCAACAGGAACACCAGGCTGCAGCCTATGCCGGAGCAGCCGCTGCAGCCGCCGCCGTAGTAGGCGGGCCGCCCCCAGAAGCGCTGGCGCGGCGGAAAGCCGCCTGGCGGCGGTGGCGGCCTGTGGAAAAATCCCCCGGCTCTGGGCGGCCTGGGGGGCCTGGGGGGACGCGGCGGCGGGGGAGCCCGGTGCGGCCTTGGCCCCCCGCCCCCGAACCCGCCGAAGGAAGGGCGGCTGCTTCCCCGGCTTGGGCCGGAAATACTGCGGCTTCTGCCGCCGCTTCTTCTTGGGGAGCCGCCGCGGCGCGCTCCGCCCCCTGAATTTCTACCCAACTTTCATTTCTCCTTTCCCATCTGTAAAATGCGCCGCGAAAAAACTCGCGGGAATCGTCGCAGAACCGGCGTTTCCCCCTCTGTCAGTCCACCGGCAGAATCTCCTGAAACAGGGAGTAATTTTTTGCGGTCCGTTTCCTGTCTGTATGTAAGCAGCCGAAGTACCACCGCTTATACTCCACTTCCTTGGAAAGGGCCAGGAAGTAAGCGTCCAGGGCGTTCATGTCCCGCTCGGGGCCTCCCATTTTCGGGGCCGGCCAGTGGGTGAGAATGTAGTCCACCTTCAGGCCGTGCTGCTTCAGGTTTTGGGCCCCTGTGCGCATTTCTTCCATGTTGGGGGCTTCCTCCGGCCACCATTTTCCCGCGTCCTGGTACGCCTGGCGGTCTTTGGTTTCGCCGCCCCCGAAGGTGAAAAAGCTTTTTCCCTCTATGGTGAACACCTCGCCCCGCATCAGGTGGTACAGGTTCCCGCCCAGCAGGTGTACCTTTCCGCCGTTCCACTCCCCCTGGGGGTACTGGTTCAGCAGGGAAAAATTCTCGTGGGCGCCGTCCACAAAAGCGATGGCGTATTTCTTTTTCCCCAGCTTTTTCAACAGCCGTTCCTCTTTGGCGCCGCCCTCCCACAGGAAGCCGAAATCGCCGCACACCAGCAGCGTGTCCCCCCTGCGCAGCCGTTTTGCCGCGTCAAACCGCCGTTTGTCCCCATGGATGTCTCCTGTCACGTAAATCAACGGGCCTACCTCCAGTCCGATTTTTCCATATACGATGGGTTATAATCAAATGCAATATACGAATTTTCCACGTTTTCCACTGAGTTTTCCACAATTCACAGGGGAAAATGCGGAAAAGCAGATTTTCTGTCTGACAGATTCACAAATTCTTTTCATTTTCCCGTTTACATGCCCGCCCCACTCCTGCTATACTTAAAAAAGCCCCTCCGGGGCGGCCGCCGAAATCAGGCGGATCCGCGGCCGGTACGTGGATCATTATAACATATTGGAGGAAAAAGTTCCATGAAAAAAAAGCTGACGGCTCTGGTTCTGGCGGTTATGGCCGCGGTGGCGCTGCTGCCGCATTCCGCCTTTGCCGCCTCCTTCCAAATAGATTTTGAAACCTCCTGCGACGCGCTTCTGCTGGTGAATCTGGACACCAACACGGCGGTGTATGAGAAGAACGCAGACAAGCGGCGGGAGCCTGCCTCCCTCACCAAAATCATGACCTACATTGTGGTGGATGAAAACGTGCCCGACCCGGACAGCACCACCGTCACCATTTCGCAGAAAATCCAGGATGAGCTGCTGGGCACCGGAAGCTCCCTTTCCGGCATCAAGGTGGGGGACGTGCTCACCGTGACGCAGCTGCTGTACTGCATGATGATCCCCTCCGGCAACGACGCGGCCCTGGCCCTGGCGGATTTTGTGGGGAACGGGGACGTGCAGTCCTTTGTGGACATGATGAACGAAAAGGCGGCCGAGCTGGGCTGCGAGGACACCCACTTCATGAACCCCCACGGCCTGCACGACGACCAGCACTACACCACCGCCCGGGACATGGCCGTCATGACCCAGTACGCCATGATGCTGCCGAATTTCATGGAGATCACCAGCCAGACAAGCGCCACCTACCAGCCGGTGGGCGGCCCGGAGGCGGGCCAGACCCGCACCCTCATCACCACCAACCGGCTGATCCATAAGAATATGGACCCCCAATATTACTATGCCTACGCAGAGGGCATTAAGACGGGCTCTCACAACCAGGCCGGGTACTGCCTGGTTTCCCGGGCCACCAGGAACGGCGCCAGCTACCTGTGCATAGCCCTGGGTTCCCCCATGGTGGACGAGGCGGGGAACCGGATTACCGTCCACGGGGAAGCGGCAGACAGCAAAAACCTGTACGAGTGGGCCTTCAGCAACCTGGGCTTCCGCACCATTGCCACCACAGAGGACGCGGTGACGGAAATTGATTTGGAATTTGCCTGGAACCAGGACAAGCTGCTCCTGGTTCCCCAGGAGGATTTTACCACCATTCTGCCCAACGACATTTCCTCCAGCAGCATCCTGGCCACGCCGGATATTCCGGAGTCGGTGGAGGCCCCGGTGAAAAAGGGCGACGTCATCGGCACCGTGACCTACAGCTACGCCGACCAGACCCTGGCCACCCTGAACCTGGTGGCGGGGGAGAGCGTGGAGCGCAGCGAGCTTCTGAAAAGCGCCGACACGGTGAAGGACATTGTGACCTCCGGCTGGTTTCTGGCCATTGTGGGGATCATCCTGTTCCTGCTGCTGGTGTACATTGTGCTGGCGCTCATCTATAACCGGAAGAAAAAGAAACTGCGGAAGGTGCGCAAATATAAAAATATGTAAGAAGGAGGGCGTTCCCCTGTGAAGCCGTATGAATTCCTGCTGTTCGACGCGGACGGCACCCTGCTGGACTTCGACCGCTCGGAATACACCGCCATGGAAAAGCTGTTCGCCCGCCACGGCTACCCCTTCAGCCGGGAGGTTTTAGAGCAGTACCGGGCCATTAACAGCCAGCTTTGGCGGGACTACGAGCAGGATAAAATCCTGAAGCCCGTCATTCACATGACCCGGTTTGAAACCCTGTTCCGGCAGCTGGGCCTTGCGGGGGACGGGCAGGCTTTCAACCGGGAATACCTGGACGCCCTCAGCCGGGAATGCTTCCTGATAGACGGCGCGGAGGAGGTCTGCCGCGCCCTGGCCCCCCGCTTCCGGCTCTATGTGGTGACAAACGGCGTTTCCCATGTGCAGCGCAGGCGCATGGAGGAATCCGGCCTGGGGCGCTGGTTCCGGCGGCTGTTCATCTCAGAGGAGCTGGGCGTGCAGAAGCCCCGGCGGGAATTCTTCGAGAAGGCCGCGGCAGAGATCCCCGGCTTTTCCCGGGAACGGGCGCTCATCATTGGGGATTCGCCCACCTCTGACATTGCGGGCGGGCAGGCCTTCGGCATAGACACCTGCTGGTTCAACCCCTCCGGCCGGGAAGCGCCGGGCCTTTCGCCCACCCTGGAAATTACCAGCCTGCGGCAGCTTCTCCCCGGCGGGGAGTTTGCCCTGCCCCACCTATAAAAAATATCGCAGAAGTCAAACCGCCCCTGCTCCGGCGTATGCCGGAGCAGGGGCGGTTTCGTTTGGTAAGCTCATCTGCTGGCGGTCAGGTCTGGTAAATATCCTCCCGCCAGGCAGCCCAGCGTTTTCCGGCCAGGGCGCACAGGCAGCCGGCGGCCGCCAGGGCCAGCCACAGCATTTGGGTGCCGCCCCAGCCCCAAAGCTCGGCCGTTTTCCCAAACAGGCCGCTGGCCAGGGCGCTGCCCACGTAGGTGGCGGCGTTCAGAAAGCCGGTGGCGGTGGAAACCGCCCCGCTTTTGCGGAAGTGCAGGGGAAGAATGGAGTTGAACACCGTGTTGGCCGCCGTCATGGCGGAGGTGACCACCGCGAACAGCAGCACGCTCAGGGGCAGCGAGGCCCCGCCGAGCAGGACGAGCAGCAGAAGCGAGGCCAGAGAGCAGGCGAAGAATCCGGCGGCGGTGTAGGCCTCGTTGCGGAAAACCCGCTGGTTCCAGCGGTTGGCCAGGTAAACCCCCAGCAGGTTTACAATGGGCATGACGGTGGTGAGGGCCACCGAGAAGGAGGGGGCGATGGCGAAGCTCTCGGTCAGGTAGGTGGGAATCCAGGTCATGAGGCCGTCCTTCAGGGTGCCGTGCAGGCAGGCCCCCGCCAGAAGCACCACCATGCCGGAGGGGAGAAGCATGCGCAGCAGCCCGCCGCTGCCCTGGGCCGGGGCCCCGCCGCCGCTTTGGGGCAGGGGTTCCCAGCTGCCGCGGGCTTCTGCAATGCGCTCCAGCCGCAGCGACCCGGACAGCCAGAACAGCGAGACGGCCAGAAGAAGGGCGGCGGCGGCAAAGAAGCTGGCCCGCCACCCGCCCGCCTGTATGGCAACGGCGCTCACCCCGTAAGCGCACAGCGTCCCGGCGGGGCTGGTGGTGGAAAGCACCAGGATGATCCGCACGCACTGGGGGCCGGGGGCCAGGTCTGCAATGAACCGGGCCATGGGCGCCCACACCAGAGACTGGGCCAGCCCGTTCACAAACCAGGCGGCCGCCATGAGGGGAACGGCCTGGCAGAAGGGGAAGGCAAGGTTGATGAGGGCCGAGCACAGAACGCCCGCAAACACCAGGTACTTGGGGGGCAGCCTGTCGCCCAGCAGGCCGCTGAGAAACTGCCCGAACCCGTACGAGCAGAAAAACGCCGCAGGCACAATGCCCAGCTCGGCCTTGGAAAAGCCGCCGTTCCCAATCATGTCGCTCATGCAGGCGGAAAAATTCAGCCTGCCCAGGTACAGGGAAAAATAAGTCACCCAGGTGACGATCATCAGCGCGGTCAGCGCGCCTCCCTCCGGCAGCTTGCGCTGCCGCTTTTTCTCTGCCACACCAATCCCTCCGCTCCCATTTTGCCGGTTTTTCTCATTATACTGGCGATTTGTTGAAAAGTCAAAGGGGATTTTTGCTGTTTTCTATAAAAAGCAAACGATGATATAAAATGACAACGGGAAGATATGCCGCGCCGCCGGGGCGGCGGCGAACCTGCGCGGCGGGGAGGTGTTGACTTCACCGGCGCGCTATTGTATCATGAGACGAGACCCCGCGCGGCTGGGGAGATTTTGGCATAAATCGGGGAGATTTCCATGATAAAGGAAAATCAGAAGATATTTAACGGCCTGTTTGCGCTGCTGAACGCGGTGCTGTGCGTGCTGGCCATGGTGTGCGCCTACCTGTTCCGCTTTTATGTGCTGGGCGGCCTGAAGACGGTGCCCCTTTCGTACTACATGCGGCTGATGGTTTTTGTGGTGCCGGTGCATTTCCTGCTGAGCCACAGCCTGGGGCTGAACGATTCCTTCCGGCGGAAGAGCCTGGTTTCTGAGATCGGCAAGGTAATCGAGGTAAGCTGCCTGGACGTGGTGTTCGTCTTTCTGGCCAGCTTCATGCTGCGCGAGGTGAACGTCTCCCGCGGGGCGGTGGTGCTGTTCGGGTGCTTCAGCGTGCTGTTCTACACGGCGGAGCGGGTGGCCCTGCGGAAAATTCTGCGGGCCATGCGCCGCAAGGGGTACAACCTGAAGCATCTGCTGCTGGTGGGCTGGACCAGCGTGGCGGAGGAGTTCTGCCGCAAGGTTATGGAAAACAAGAATCTGGGCTATGTGATCGACGGCTACGTGAGCGGGCAGAAGGAGGACACCGGCAGCCTGAAGCTGCGCTACATGGGGGATTTTTCCTGCCTGAAGGAGCTTCTGGCCCCCAAGGGGATTGACGAGGTGGTGGTTTCCCTGGAGGAAAAGGAGTTCTCGCTGCTGGGGAAGGTGATTGAGGAGTGCGAGCGGGAGGGGGTTAAGTCCAGCCTGCTTCCCTTCTACACCAAGTACCTGCCCATGCGCCCCTACATAGACGAGGTAGAGGGCATGCCCCTCATCAACCTGCGCCGGGTCCCCCTGGACAACCTGCTGAACAGCTTTGTCAAGCGGGGGTTCGACATCCTGTGTTCGCTGGCGGGGCTGGCGGTGCTTTCGCCCCTGCTGGCGGCGGTGGCCCTCTGCGTGAAGCTTTCTTCCCCCGGGCCGGTTATCTATAAACAGGTGCGCATTGGGAAAAACAAGAGGGAGTTCACCATGTACAAATTCCGCTCTATGGCGGTGGAGGGCAACGAGGACGCCACCACCTGGGGCACCAGGGACGACCCGCGCCGCACCAGGCTGGGCGCCTTCCTGCGGAAGTACAGCATAGACGAGCTGCCCCAGCTGTTCAACGTGCTGAAGGGGGACATGAGCCTGGTGGGCCCCCGCCCGGAACGCCCCTTCTTTGTGGAAAAATTCCGGGAGGAGATTCCCCTTTACATGATTAAGCATCTGGTGCGGCCCGGCATCACCGGCTGGGCCCAGGTGAACGGCTGGCGGGGCGACACCTCCATTGAAAAGCGGATCGAATGCGATATTCATTATATTGAAAACTGGTCCTTCCTGTTTGATTTGAAGATCCTGTTCCTCACGGTGGCGAAGGGCTTTGTGAACAAAAGCGAATAACAGGGATTGCCCCGGCGGATCCGCCTATGCTATAATAAAACGCAGTGTGGCGCGGCATTGCCGCGGCACGCGTCGAAGCATTCTTTTGCGGGGCGAAACACACAGTACGCAGGCCTCGCGGAGCAGCTAAGAAAATGTGCAGAACCAGAGTAAAACAGGCGGGCAGTGTGGCGCGGCGTTGCCGCGCCACGCGTCGAAGCATTCTTTTGCGGGGTGGCGTCCCCGCAAAAGAACCCTTCGCGCAGCACTGTTTTTTTCGGGGCGAAACACACAGTACGCGAAGTCCCCGCCGGAGGCGCGCGGCCAGCGCGCGAAGTCCCCGCCGGAGGCGGGGAGAAAGGAGAATGTGACAGATGGCGCCATTTGCAATTTTGGTCTTTGTGTTGTTGATTTTAGGAATCGTGCTCTGTGAACGGAATAAGGAGAGCGAAAGCATCCGCATGAGGAACGCGGTGTTCCTGGCGGTTTCGGGGGTGATTCTTACCCTGTTCGCCGCCCTGCGGGCCAAGAGCGTGGGCATCGATTACCAGATGTACGAGCAGTATTTCAACGCCATGCGGGAAGGGGGCGCAGGCTTCCTGTTTTCCGGCGAGAACCAGTACCGGGTGGAATGGGGTTACAGCCTGCTGAATTACCTGGTCTCGCTGGTTTCCGGGGATATTCGGATGTTCATGGCGGTGGCGGCGCTGCTCATCATGGGCCTTACCTGCCTGTTCATTGCCAAAAATTCCCCCTCCTGGTGGCTGAGCATCTTTGTGTTCGTAAGCTTCGGCTTCTACACCAATTCCCTGTGCTTCATCCGCCAGTCCATCGCCACAGCGATCTTCCTGTTCGCCATCCCCTTCCTGAAGCAGAAGAAGCTGCTTCCCTACCTGGGGATTGTGGTGCTGGCCGCCTCGTTCCACAAGGCGCTGTTCGTTATGGTGGTGCTGTACTTCATCGCGCACATTCCGGTGAACTGGAAATCCCTCACCGCCTACGGCGTGCTCACCGCCCTGGTGCTTATTTTCAGCTGGCCCATCTTTCACTTCGTCACCCAGTTTGTGTACCAGTACTACGCCACGGAAGAGGGCCTGTACTATATGCAGGGCCGCGACTGGCAGACCGCCTTTGTGCCGGTGGTGTATATGCTGGTGATCGTGGGCCTGCGCCGGTACCTGCTGCGGCGGGATGAAAAGAACGTGGTTCTGGTGAATTTTTCCATTTACGCCGGCCTGCTGTACATTATGACCTGCAAGCACTTCCTGTTCCAGCGGTTCGGCATGCTGTTCTTCACCGCCGCCATCCTGGTCATCCCGGAATTTTTGGCCTCCATCGACATGGACCGGGAGGCCCTGAAGGCCCTGCAGGAAAACAGCGTGGTGAAAAAGGTGAAAAACAAGCAGGAGCGGAAAAAGGCCGCCCTGGAGGAACGGCAGAAGCGGGCCGCCCTGGTGAACCAGAAGTACTATTACCGCTATTCCGTGGCTGCGGTGGTGTTCATCGGGCTGGTGTATTATTTCTGGATCCTTCTGCAGGACCGTACCCTGCTGCTGCCCTACCTGACCTTCTTCCAGCAGTGAAAAGAGGGGGAAGCCGGTGAAAAAAATCCTGTTCTGCGCTTCCACCCTGTCGCATCTGCGCAATTTCCACCTGCCCTACCTGCAGGCCTTCCGCCAGGCAGGGTGGGAGGTGTGGGCCGCGGCGGACCAGGAGGGCCCGCTTCCCGGCGCCCACCGGGTGGTTTCCCTCCCCTTTGTGAAAAGCATGGCCAGCCCGAAAAACCTGCGGGCTATTCTGGCGGCCCGCGCCCTTCTGGCCGGGGAATCCTTTGACGCGGTCAGCCTGCACACCACCCTGGCGGCCGCGGTGGTGCGGGCGGCGGCCCTGACCCTGCGCCGCCGCCCGAAAATCTTCTGCACCTGCCACGGGTACCTGTTCTCCCGGGAGGACGGCCCCGCCCGGCTGAAATATCTCTTGCCGGAACGGCTGTGCGCCCCCGTGACCGACGTGCTTATGGTGATGAACCGGGAGGACCAGCGCATCGCGGTGGAAAACGCCCTTTCCAAAACCGGGGAGGTGCGGTTCATCCCCGGTATGGGGGTGGATTTTTCCCCCTTCGCCCCCTGGCCCCGGGAACGCCGCCTTCGTCGGCGGGAAGAGCTGGGCCTTTCCCCGGAGGATTTTGTCTTTGTCTATGGGGCGGAATTTTCGCCCCGGAAAAACCAGGCGTTCCTGCTGCGGGCCTTCGCCGCCATGGCGGGGGAATGCCCCCGGGCCCGGCTGCTGCTGGCCGGGGAGGGCGCTTTGCTGGAGGAATGCAGGGCGCTCTGCCGCAGCCTTGGGCTGGAGGGCCGGGTGCTGTTCCCGGGCCATGTGCCGGGCATGGCTTCGGTGCTGGGCGCCTGCGACGCCGCCGTCAGCTCCAGCAGAAGCGAGGGCCTGCCCTTCAATATTATGGAGGCGATGGCCGCCGGGCTTCCGGTGGCGGCCAGCCGGGTGAAGGGCCACACCGACCTTCTCCGCGAGGGGGAGAGCGGCCTGCTCTTTTCCCTGGATTCCCCCGCCGGCGCCGCCCAGGCCATGAAGCTGCTGTACCAGTCCCCCAACCTGCGGGAACGGCTGGCCGCTTCCGCCGCCGGGGAGCTTCCCCGCTACTCCCTGGAACAGGTCCTTCCCCAGATCCTGGAAATTTACCGGGACGCGCTGCCCGGCTGCCTGTAGCGCCCCCAGCGGCTTTTGCCGGGAAATTGAAGGAGCCGGCGCGCCGGGATTCATTTTCTTTCCCTGCGGCCGCGCTGTTCCGGGGTTTTGCGCGGGCTTTTGCATGGAAGGGCCGCTTTCCTGCAAACCGAGAGAGATTTTTCCCTTCAGAGAATGAATTTGTGTATAATTGGACGATTCTTTCCGCAAAATACCGGCTTTTTGCGTTTTTTTATTGAAAAAGACGCGCCGTAGTAGTATAATTCAAGCATTCCAGTGAAGCTTTACTACAGAAAAGCGTCCCTTGCCGGGACAGGAATTGGAGGGTATTGCAAATGAAAAAGCGTATTTTGGCGGCGCTCATGGCCGTGGTCATGGCAAGCGCCTTCGCGGGCTGCTCCGGCGGCACAGAAAACAGCGGCGGCGCCGCTTCCGGTGACACCATCCGCATCGGCGGCCTGGCCCCGCTCACCGGCGACGCTTCCAGCTACGGCGTGGCGGTGAACAACGGCACCCTGCTGGCGGTGGAGGAAATCAACGCCAACGGCGGCATCGACGGCAAGCAGATTGAGTACATCTATTACGACGAGCAGGGCGACGCCACCGAGGCGGTGAACGCCTACAACCGCCTGGTGCAGGACGACCAGGTGGTGGCCATCATCGGCGACGTTACCACTACGCCCACGCTGGCGGTGGCCCAGGCCTCCCAGCAGGACAACATCCCCATCATCAGCGCGTCCGCCACGGCGGCCGAGGTGACGCTTACCGGCCCCAACGTGTTCCGGGCTTGCTTCACCGACCCCTTCCAGGGCCAGCTGATGGCCTCTTACGCCTGGGAAAAGCTGGGCGCCCAGACGGCTGCCGTGCTGTACGACATGGCTGACGACTACTCCTCCGGCATTGCGGAGGCCTTCATAGCCAAGGCGGAAGAGTTGGGCCTGCAGGTGGTGGCCGAGGAAAGCTACCAGGGCGGCGCCGCCGACTTCCGCAGCCAGCTCACCAACATCAAGGGCCAGAACCCGGACGTGCTGTTCCTGCCGGTGTATTATGAGGACCTTCGCCTCATTTCCGCCCAGGCCAAGGAGGTGGGCGTGGAGGCCCAGCTTTGCGGCGCAGACGGCTGGGACTCTGTTCTGACAGACAACTTTGACTCCAGCGTGCTGGAGGGCGGCGTATTCTGCAGCCAGTACAGCACCGAAAGCACCGACGAGCGGGTGCAGAACTTCATTTCCACCTACAAGGAAACGTACGACATGGATCCCAATATGTTCGCCGTGCTGGCCTACGACGCCACCTACATGATGGCCCAGGCGATCTCTGACGCGGGCAGCACGGATTCCCAGGCGATTATTGACGCCATGGCGGCGCTGGAGTACGACGGCCTCACCGGCACCATGACCTTCGACGCCGACCGGAACCCGCAGAAGTCTGCCGTTATTGTGGCGATTGAGGGCAACGCCTACAAGTATGTGGAAAATTATGACCCGGAGCAGTAAGGCCGGGGCATAACTGAATTTCACGCGCCTTTTGCGGGCGTGTGGCTCCAAAGGGGGATGATTTCGGTCACCCCCTTTTGGACTATCTTGAGGCAGGAGGGCACCGGTATGAATCTTATCTCCCAGATCTTCAACGGCCTGGGCCAGGGCAGCATTTACGCCCTGGTGGCGCTGGGCTACAGCATGGTTTACGGCATCACCCAGCTTATCAATTTCGCCCACGGGGACATTATCATGGTGGGGGCCTACACCACCTATGTGATGCTGATCCTGGCGGGGGCGCCCCTGTGGGCGGCCGTCATCGTCTCCATTGTGTTCTGCGCCCTGGTGGGCATTGTGATTGATCAGGTGGCGTACCAGCGCCTGCTGGACAAGGGCGCCCCCCGCATCTCCCTGCTCATCACCGCCATAGGCGTCAGCATGTTCCTGCAGAACCTGTACCAGACCATTTTCAAGTCTGACGCCAAGTCCATCTCCAACGTCCTGCCCAGCTTCCCCATTGCCGTGGGCGGGCTGAGCATCAGCAGCGTCATGCTCATTACCATTGTGGTGTCGCTGGTGCTCATGGGGCTGCTGCAGCTGCTGGTGAAGCACACCCGCATCGGCAAGGCCATGCGGGCCACCAGCGAGGACGCGGCCGCGGCCAAGCTCATGGGCATAAGCCCCCGGGCCACCATCGCCTTCACCTTCGGCATCGGCTCTGCCCTGGCGGCGGTGGGCGCTGTGCTGTACTGCGGCGCATACCCCCAAATTACCCCCTACATGGGCAGCATGCTGGGGCTGAAGGCCTTCGTGGCGGCGGTGCTGGGGGGCATTGGCAGCATTCCCGGGGCCATGCTGGGGGGCATCCTCATCGGCGTGGCAGAAAGCCTGACCACAGCGGCGGGCCTTTCCCAGTTTACCGACGCGGTGGTGTTCGGCATCCTCATCCTTATCCTGCTGCTGAAGCCTGCCGGCCTGCTGGGCAAGAATGTGAAGGAAAAAGTGTAAGGGGGCGCCGGAACAACCATGGAAAAAAAGACGAAACTCATCCCCAAGGGCAAGCTGGTGTCTTACGGGGTCAACCTGCTTCTGCTGGCGGTTGTGTACGCTGCCTTCTTCGCCCTTATGGGCGCCGGCGTCATTAACCGGTACACCGCCGGCATCATCACCATGATGTTCATCAACATCATTCTCACCGTCAGCCTGAACCTGGTGAGCGGGTTCCTGGGGCAGCTGGTGCTGGGCCACGCCGGGTTCATGAGCGTGGGGGCCTACACCGCCGCCCTGTTCACCCTGCACTCGGGGCTGCCCATTACCGTCGCCTTCCCGGTTGCCATTGTGCTGGCCGGGGTCATGGCCGCCGCGTTCAGCGTCATCATCGGCGTGCCGGCCCTGCGGCTGCGGGGCGATTACCTGGCCATCATCACCCTTGGCTTCGGCGAAATCATCCGGGTAATCATCCTGGCCCTGGACTTCACCGGCGGGGCCAAGGGCCTGCGGGGCATTCCCACCATTCTGCCCTCCGGTTCTGACGCCACCGTGCTGACCCAGGTGAAATTTTCCTACGTATTCTGGCTGGCCGCGGTGACGGTTATGATCATCTGGGCCTTTGTGCGCTCCCGCCACGGGCGCGCGGTCATCGCCATCCGGGAGGATGAGATTGCCGCCGAGGCCTCTGGCGTGCACACCACCTACTACAAGCTGCTGGCCTTCATTATGGCGGCCTTTTTCGCCGGGGTGGCCGGGGCGCTGTACGCCCACCACATCGGCGTGCTGGACCCTGGCAACTTCGACTTCAACTATTCGGTAGAGATTCTGCTCATGGCGGTGCTGGGGGGGCTGGGCTCCATTACGGGCTCTATCATTGCGGCGGTGGTGCTCACCATCCTGCCGGAGGCCCTGCGCGACTTCGCGGATTACCGCATGCTGATTTACGCCCTGATCCTGATTGTGGTCATGCTCTTCAAGCCCTCGGGCCTGATGGGGCAGCGGGAATTTTCCCTTTCCCGCCTGGTGAAGAGGCTGACGGCCGGAAAAGGGAAAGCGAAACCGGGAAAGGGGGCTTGAGCCATGCCGGTATTGGAAACGGAAAACCTGGGGATTACCTTCGGCGGTCTGCGGGCCGTAGAAAACGTCCATTTCGCCCTGGAAAAGGAACAGATTATGGGGCTCATCGGCCCGAACGGGGCGGGCAAAACCACCGTGTTCAACCTGCTGACCGGGGTGTACACCCCCACCGAGGGCCAGATTAAGCTGGACGGGAAGAGCATTGTGGGCAAGAAAACATACCAGATTACGAAGGCGGGCATTGCCCGCACCTTCCAGAACATCCGCCTGTTTAAAGACATGACCGTGCTGGACAATGTGAAGGTAGCCATGAATTACGGCATGAAATACTCCTTCCTTTCCGGCATTTTCAGCCTGCCGGGCTACTGGCGGGAGGAGGCCCAGGTGGAGCAGCGGGCCCTGGAGCTGCTGTCTGTGTTCCACCTGGAGGGGAACGCCGGCGACCTGGCCCGCAACCTGCCCTACGGCCAGCAGAGAAAGCTGGAGATCGCCCGGGCCCTGGCGGCCAGGCCGAAGGTGCTTCTGCTGGACGAACCGGCCGCCGGCATGAACCCCACCGAAACCATGGAGCTGATGAACACCATTCAGCGGATTCGGGAGCAGTTCCAGGTGGCCGTTCTGCTCATTGAACACGACATGAGCTTTGTCATGGGGATCTGCGAGCATATTGTGGTGCTGGACTATGGGAAGATTATCGCCTCGGGCAGCCCTGAGGTGGTGCGGAACGACCCCAAGGTGATCGCCGCATACCTGGGAGGTGAGTGAGATGGCAGAGGCAAACACCATGCTTGAGGTGAAGGACCTGGAGGTGTACTACGGCTCCATCCAGGCCATACGGAAAATCAGCTTTCAGGTGAAGGAGGGGGAGATCGTCACCCTCATCGGCGCCAACGGGGCGGGCAAAACCACCACCCTGCACGCCATTTGCGGGCTGGTGAAGGCGAAGGCGGGGGAAATTACCTTCTGCGGCCACAACCTGCGGAACACCGAGTCCCATAAAATCATCCGGCTGGGCCTGGCCCAGGTGCCGGAGGGACGGCGTATTTTCGCCAGCATGACGGTGCAGGAAAACCTGGAGATGGGCGCGTACATCCGCAAAGACAAAAGCGGCGTGCAGGCGGACTTTGAGCGCATTTTCGACCGCCTTCCCCGCCTGAAGGAGCGCCGCCGCCAGGTGGCGGGCACCCTTTCCGGCGGCGAACAGCAGATGCTGGCCATTGGCCGGGCGCTGATGTCCAGCCCCAGGATGATCCTGCTGGATGAGCCCTCCATGGGCCTTTCGCCCCTGCTGGTGGGCGAGATTTTCAAAATCATCCAGGACGTGAACCAGTCGGGCACCACGGTGCTTCTGGTAGAGCAGAACGCCAAAAAAGCCCTGGAGGTGGCCGACCGGGCCTATGTGCTGGAAACCGGCGCCATCGCCATGGCCGGCAGTGCCCAGGAGCTGGCCAACGACGAGAAGGTGCGCAGCGCCTACCTGGGCGGGTGACGGGCTGGGGAATAGCAAGCCGCGCTGTTCCCTCCGCGCAGTCAGGAACAGTAAGAATAGGGGCATTTAAGGAAAGAGAAACGAGCAGGCGGAGCCTCCGCCTGCTCGTTTTGTATGTCTGCCGGGAAATTTTGCAAAAAAAACGGAAGGCATACCCGAACGTATGCCTTCCGCCGCAGGCCAGCGCTGTATTTTTGGGAAGCCGCCCTCTTACGGGGGCGGCTTCAGTCTGT
>DVMK01000010.1 GCA_018715025.1 Candidatus Caccousia avistercoris | reverse complement strand
CACCATTGCGATGAAATGGAATTATCTGTCATTTGAACACCGAACTGCTTCATGGAATGCTTACCTCCCGTTCCGATTTGCGATATGCCTTATGCCTTATGCTCTATTGTAGTATCTTTCAGGTTCAAATTCTACCAGTTTTTCCTTTTCGTAAACGATTTAAATATAGAGCGAAATTTAAAGTTTTCGTCCACCTTTTTCAAAAGGGTGCGGCATGCCAGTGGCATGCAAATAGCACCGACCGAACCGGCAGGTGAGACCTGGCGGATTCCAAAGGCAGAGCCTTTGGCCGCGCTTCGCAAAGCGCGGAATACCTGATGATCCGAAAACGCAGGAAGCAACGGAGCAAAGCAAACCGTAAATTTTCGGGGGGCGGTACCCCGGAAATTTATGGTTTGACCGTGGGGCGGTTTCCGCCCCACGCGGGGTACCCCCCAATCCGTGGTAAAGCTGGGCCGCGGAACTGCACCCCTCCAGCCTCCCCGCTAAAAATTGCCCTTTTTCTTCGCTCCGCTTTTTCTGCTGCGCACTTGATTATAATTTCATCTAGTTTTTACTTTGCCGCTCGCCGCGGCGGGCCATACTTTCTTGACGAAAAGAAAGTATGCAAAGATTCGCGGGGGGCCCCGAGTCTCCGCTGCCGCTCCGGTCGGCGCCTTGTTTGTGTGCCACCGGCACACGGCGCCCCCCTCGACCCCAGGGGCTGTTCTGCCTGGGAAAAGTAGGGCGGCGCGAACGATATATTTACGGGGACGTTACCCCGGAAATATGTCGTTCGACGCGTGGTGCGGCCCGGCCGCACCACACTTCGCTTCGGCCGGCTTGTGCCCTTAGGGTCACTAAACGCCGGCCCCTTTACAGGAACACTCGCAATCTTACGATTGCGAAAGTTCCTCCGCATTTTTAGGGGTACGGCTTGCCGGTAGCTGGCAGGCAACATCTGCCGCGGTGGGAACAGAGGCCCGGCAGGGAAAAGCGGTATCCTTCTGGTGGAGCGGTAAAGAAAAGCTGCGCCGCCGGGATTCTGCGCTTTCTCCCTTGCGGAAGCGGTTTGGGCGGAAGACCTGTGCATAGCAGCCGGGCAGAAGTCAAATACTACGCCTGGAAGAAGGTGAAGGTATGCGAATCCCAAAGCATATTGGAATTATTCCAGACGGAAACAGGCGCTGGGCCAAGCGGGCGGGGTTGCCGAAAAAAGACGGTTACGCCCACGGGTTAGCGCCGGGGCTGGACCTGCTGAGGCTGGCAAGAAGCGCGGGCGTTCAGGAGATTACGTACTACGGCTTTACCACCGACAACTGCGGGCGCCCTCCGGAACAGGTGAGGGCCTTTTCCCGGGCCTGCGTCGAGGCGGTGCGGATGCTCGCCTCAGAACCGGTTTCCATCCTTGTGGCCGGGGACAAAGACGCGCCCGCTTTCCCGAAAGAGCTGCTGCCCTATACTACCGCCAGGACAGATTGGAACGGCGGCGGCATGAAGGTCAATTTTCTCGTCAATTACGGCTGGGAATGGGATCTTGCCCAATTGCAAAATCCCGGCGGCAGCCGGAAGAAGATTTGCGGAGAGCTTCGTTCCCACGATATTTCCCGGGTCGATTTGGTAATTCGCTGGGGAGGAATGCGGCGCTTGTCCGGATTTTTGCCCGTCCAGTCTGTGTATGCTGACTTTTTTGTGGTGGATCGGCTCTGGCCTGATTTTCAGCCGGAGGATTTCTCGCAGGCGCTTCAATGGTACCAAAAGCAGGATGTGACGTTGGGCGGGTGACAGCCGCCCTGCGGAACGCCCGCCGTTCACAGAAGAACAGGCGTTTTCCCATTGCTGCCACAGCAAGCGGGAAAACGCCTGTTTTTTATTTTGAAAAGCTGTTTCTCAATCCTCCGCCTGGGGCGCAGCCGGAGCGGCTTCCTCCTGAGGCTGGGGGACCTCCTGCCGGGCCGAAGGCTCCTGGGCCAAATCCGGGGATTCGGCGGCCTTTGGCATCTCCTCCTGCAGGGGCTCTGCGGGAATCTCAGACTCCGGCACGGTGGGCTCTGCCTGGGGCGCCGGCTGAGGCGCGCTGCCATCCTTCTTGGCCTTGGGCTGTACGTAGGTGGAAAGGCGCTCGCTCTTTCTGTCGTAGAAGAACAGCAGGGGGGTAAGGGCGTGGAAACGCCGCTTTTGATCCCGCAGCAGGGTGACCGCCACCCCCGCCAGCTTGGGCAGCAGCTCGTCCTTCTGCTTTTCCGGAATGAACATGATGGTTTCCCGCACCGGCATAGCGATGATCAGGTTGTCGTCCAGGCGCTCCGCAATCTGCTTCCACAGATTTTTAATGAGGATGTAGGAAGCAATGTGGTTGGGGTTCCCTGTCAGGCCGTAGCCGCCGAACACGGTGGGGCGCATTTCAAATTTCACATTCTTCACCAGGTTGGCCAGGGAAATCTGCAGCAGCTGCAGCGGGGTAACGGATTCCGGCAGAGAGGTTTTCTGCAGAATGCGGAAGGAGCTGCCGGTGTCCTCTACAAAGAAAATTTTTGTGGCTGCCTGGAAGGGGATGCAGGGCAGGGGGATGTCGATATTCCGCCCTGCGGTTTCAAAGCGGATG
>DVMK01000182.1 GCA_018715025.1 Candidatus Caccousia avistercoris | reverse complement strand
ACCCCTAAAAATGCGGAGGAACTTTCGCAATCGTAAGATTGCGAGTGTTCCTGTAAAGGGGCCGGCGTTTAGTGACCCTAAGGGCACAAGCCGGCCAAGCGCTGAGGGAAAAGTGAGCGGCGAGGGAGAGGCAGGACAGCCCCAGGGGTCGAGGGGGCGGGGGCCCCCCGCGCGTCTTTGGTTTCTTTCTCCGCGTAGAGAAAGAAACCGCACCGCCGCGTGCGGTCGCGGCAAAGAGAAAACCAGATGTAATGAAAGCAAGTGCATAACAGAAAAAGCGGGGCTAAGAAAAAATAGACTCTCTCAGTCACGCCGCGTTGCGGCGCGCCAGCTCCCTCAAAGAGGGAGCCTTTGGTTGCCGGTAAACCACCCCACGCTCCGCTGCTTCCTGAATGGGAAAAGAACAATTTTTAGCGTGGAAGCTGGAGGGGTACAGTTCCGCGGCCAAGCTTCAGCACGGTACGGGGGTACCCCTTACTAGGGTACCCCCACGCCAAAACAATTCACTGGATTGTTTTGGCTCCCCCGCCTGAGTTTTCGGTTCATCAGGCATTCCGCGCTTTGCGAAGCGCGGCCAAAGGCTCTGCCTTTGGAATCCGCGATTTTTTGAAAAAAATCGAGTAAAACTTTCACGTTCGCTCTCTCTTAAATTCTTCTTAAAAAAGTGGAAGAAACTTTCACGTTCGCTTTATATTCCTATTGTTCATATAATATTCACAAATGGAAGAGAGAAAAATGTGTAGTTAAGCAGAATTCCCCCTAAGGATTGTAAAGTTCTTGTAAAGTGAATTGACGCTCTCCTTTACAATTCGGTATACTAAATATAGGTATGGAAAAGAAGAAGAAAAGAAAATGTAAAATGGGGGAATTATTGTGGATGTAAGCATTCTCCTGGGGCTACTGGGCGGCCTGGCACTGTTCCTGTACGGCATGCAGATGATGAGTTCAGGCCTGGAGGCCGCGGCCGGCAACCGGATGAAGCGCATCCTGGAAAAGCTGACCTCGAACCGGATCCTGGGCGTACTGGTGGGCGCGGGCATCACCGCCGTCATCCAGTCCTCGTCGGCCACCACCGTCATGATGGTGGGCTTCGTCAACTCCGGCATGATGACGCTGCGCCAGGCGGTGTGGATTATTATGGGCGCCAACATCGGCACCACCATCACCGGCCAGCTCATCGCTCTGGACGTGGGCCTTCTGGCCCCGCTGTTCGCCTTTGTGGGCGTGGCCATGATCGTTTTTCTGAAAAAGCCGCAGCTTCACCATTACGGCAGCATTCTGGCCGGGCTGGGGGTTCTGTTCATCGGCATGGACATGATGGGCGCTTCCATGGAACCCCTGGCGGAATGGCCGGCCTTTGTGAACCTGCTCAGCTCCTTCTCAAACCCGCTTCTGGGCATTGCGGCGGGGGCGCTGTTCACGGCTATCATCCAGTCCTCCTCCGCCTCGGTGGGCATTTTGCAGGCGCTGGCCATCAGCGGCGTCATCGGGCTTGACAGCGCGGTGTACGTGCTGTTTGGGCAGAACATCGGCACCTGCATCACGGCGGTGCTGGCCTCGGTGGGCACCAGCCGCAACGCCAAGCGCACCACCATCATTCACCTGATGTTCAATATTTTCGGCACCATCCTCTTCACCATCCTGTGCATGACAACGCCCCTTACCGGGCTCATCCAGTCCCTCACGCCGGGGCAGCCGGATTCTCAGATTGCCAACATGCACACCCTGTTCAACATTGTCACCACCATCATCCTGCTGCCGGCGGGCGGCCTGCTGGTGAAAATCGCCATGCGCATCCTGCCGGAAAAAAAGGAAGCCGAGGCAGAGGGCATGCACCTGCAGTACCTGGTGCCCAACCCCAACATGACGAAGCAGGAGCACCCCATCGGCTTTTCCGCCATGTACATCACCCAGCTTTCCCAAGAGCTGAACCGTATGCTGCACATGGCCGGGCAGAACGTGGAAACTGCCTTCCAGGCTGTGCTGGACCGGGACCCCAAGCGGCTGGAGGGGGCGGAGGACACCGAGGAGTACATCGACTACCTGAACAAAGAGATTTCCCAATACATTTCCAACGTGATTGTCAACGAGACCAACGAGGAGGATTCCACCGCGGTCAGCGCCTATTTCCGCATCTCCGGGAACATTGAGCGCATCGGCGACCACGCTGTGAACATCTGCGAATACACCCAGATCATGAAGGAAAAGGATATTCGCTTTTCCGAGGAAGCCCGGCGTGAGTTGCGGACCATGAAGAGCGTCTGCATGGAGGTGATTTCCCTTCTGGAGCAGGAGAGCATTCAGAAGGAGGAATGGCTGGGCCGGGTGAGCGAGCTGGAGCAGAGCATCGACGACCTGACCGAGGAATACCGGGAAAAGCAGCTGGAGCGGATGAAGTCGGGGGCCTGCTCCGACGAGGCCTGCATCATCTTCTCCGAGCTTCTCACCGACTTTGAGCGCATTGGCGACCACGCCCTGAACATTGCCCAGGAGCGGGCCTCCATCTCGGTGGAAAGCGCCTCTCACTGACCAAAAGCACCTGACGGCGGAAAGAGGAACGCCGCCGGGCCTGCCGGGAACCCCCCGGCCAGCCCGGCGGCGTTTTTGCGCCCTTCTTCGCCTCAGGCCAGGGCGGCCCGGCGCTGCTGCAGCACCTGCTGGAACCGTTCCACCGTCAGGTTGGCGATGAGCTCCTGGGGGAAGCCGATGGAGTCCAGCATGGCGCAGGCGTGAGAGAAATCCCCCACCTGGTAGGCGGTGTGGGCGTCGCTGCTCACCGTCACCAGCACCCCCAGCTCCTTGCAGGCCTTGGCAATGGCCAGGCAGGCCGGGCCGGAGCGCTCGCCGTAATTTTTCAGGCTGGCGCTGTTGATCTCTATCATTTTCCCCAGGCGTTTGGCCGCTTTCAGCACCGGCTCCAGCTGGTACGGGCGGCCGGAGCGGCCTGTGTGGCCCAGAATGTCCACGTAAGGGTTTTCCAGCACCCGCAGGTACATGCGGGTGTTTTCCTCCACGGTGGCGGCGGCCCGGTCAAAGGGGCCGTGTACGCTGGCGATGACCACCTCGCGGCTGGGCAGCAGGCACTCGGCCCCTGTTTTCCCCGGGCGGAAGGGGTCGGGCACGTCCCAGAAGGCCAGGCGGCCCTCGTTGTCCACAATGTCGATCTCCACGCCCTTCCACACCCGCACCCCGTGCATCACCGGGGGCAGGCTTTTCTGGTTTTCAATGGCCTCCACGCTGTTCATGCGCTGGGCCATCACCTGAGAGCAGTGGTCGGTGATGACAATGCCCTTCAGGCCGGCCTCCGCCCCATGGCGGGCGCATTCCTCCGCCGTGCTGTAGGCGTGCAGGCTTGTCACCGTGTGGGTGTGGGGATCCACTTCAATTCGATACATGGTTTGGTTCCTCCTTCCCCCCGCCGGGGGGCAAATCTCCTTCTGTCTGTTTTCCTTTTCCACTATAACAGCACAGAGGAAATTTGGCAAGGGAGGAAGCTTTCTCTTTTTCAGACAAAACCGCCCTTAGAACTCCACAGTGAGGCCGTCGTAGGCCGCCAGGAAGCCGTGGGGCTTCACCTGCTCCTCCAGCTCCTCGTGAAGCAGGCCGCCGTTGTGGGAGAAGTGGGTCACCACGTACCGGGTGCCCTCGTCCACGCAGCCCCGCTCCTGCAGCATGGCCCGCAGACGCAGGTTGTCGGCAATGCCCATGTGGTTGGTGCCCTCGGGCACCTGCTGCATGGTGCAGTCCATGCTTACCAGGTCGAAATGGCGGCCGGCCAGGTAGCGCCAGGTTTCCTCGGGGAAAATGCCGGTGTCGTTGGCGTACAGCAGGCTTTTGCCGTCCCTTTCGATGCTGTAGATGTAGCAGCGCTCCGCCCGGTTGTGCAGGGCCAGCAGGGCGGTAATGGTGAAGCCCTCTGCCTCAAAGGGCCGGAAGGGCTCAACGGTGTGGTACCGCAGCTGCATGGCGTCCATCATGCCCTGGCCCACCACGGGGAGGATGGCCTGAAGCCTTTTTTCACAGGCCTCGTTGCCGTAAATGTCCAGCATGCCGTCTATGCTGTGCGAGAACCCCTCCCCCCGGAAGGCCAAATCCTCCGGGTACCAGTGGTCCTGGTGGGAATGGGTGAGAATAAGCGTGTGAACGCCGGGCAGGTCCAGGCCGTCCCGCAGCATGTGCAGGTACGAGTCCGCCGGGAAGTCGATGAGCAGCTTCCCGTCCACCATGGCCTGCGAGCGGGTGCGCAGGTTTTTGCCGCCCCGCCGCCGGGCCTCGGTGCACACCGGGCACCGGCAGAACAGGCCCGGCCAGCCCTCTGCGGCGGCTGTGCCGAAATACTGGATTTTCATAACACAAATTCCCTTCTTCCCGTTAACTCTTCACCGCGCCGGTGGTCAGGCCGCCGATGATATGCTTCTGCATGAAGCAGTAGAAAATAAGGATGGGCAGCATGGACATGACGAAGGTGGAAAAGGTCATGCTGTAGTCCACCGCATAGTCCGTTTGGAAATTGTACTGGAACAGGGTGAGGGTCCAGTATTTCCAGGAGCGGTTCAGGGTCACCAGGGGCAGCATAAAGTCGTTCCACATCCACAGCCCCTGGCGGATGAGCAGGGTGGCCAGCATGGGCTTCAGCAGGGGGAACACAATGGTGCGGTAGGTGAGGAAGGTGCTGGCCCCGTCAATGTAGGCGGCCTCCTCCATGTCTTTGGGGATGGCGCTCATGTAGCCTACCAGCAGGAACACGCTTTCACAGGTGGAGCTGGAAATGCACAGAATGCTCATGCCTGTGGGGTGCAGCATGTCCAGCATGCTCAGCAGCTTTACCAGGGGCATCATCTTCACCTGGAAGGGGATGAAGATGCCCAGCAGCAGAAAGTAGTACATGTACCGGTACGCCCGGCTGGTGGGCATCTTCCGCGCCATGGCATAGCTCATGGGGGGCATGATGATCAGGTTGCCCAGCAGCACGAAGGCCGTCACGTACACGGTGTTGCCGAAAGCGTAGTAATACCGCTCTGAGCTTAAAATCTCTTTAAAGCTGTCCAGGTAAATGGGGTTGGGCAGAGTGAAGTAGCTGACGGAGCTCTGCTCGGTGGATTTGAAGGCCGTCACCAGGGTGATGTACATGGGGATCACAATCAGGAGAAGGCCCAGGATCAGGATAATATAGGTGATGATATTGCTCTGCCTTTTTGCTCCTACCATAGCTCACACCGCCTTCTTTCGATTGGTAAAATAGATCTGCACCGCGGAAATCAAGGCGATGATAATGCCGATGACAATGGCCTCCGCAATGCTCTGGGCGTACTTGTTCTGGGTGAAGCCGTGGATGTAGATCATGTACGCCACGCTCTGGGTGGCGGTTCCCGGGCCGCCCTCTGTCATGGACATAATGTAGTCGAACACCATCAGGCCGCTTTTCAGGGTGAGCACCAGCACCACGCTGAGCACCGGCATCAGGAAGGGGACGGTGATGGTGCGGAACCGCTGCCAGGCGCTGGCCCCGTCCAGGGCAGCCGCCTCGTACAGGTCGGTGGGGATGCTCTGCAGGCCTGCCAAAAACAGCAGCATGGGGATGGGAAGCCCCTGCCACAGCGCCACAAACAGGATGGACCACATGGCCAGCACCGGGTCGGCCAGGGGGTTCTGGCTCAGCGCCTCAATGTGCAGCGCCTGGCCAATCACCGGCACCACATGGTAGAACAGCTGCTTGAAAATAAGGCCCACCGTCAGCCCGCTGAGCACGGCGGGGAAGAAATACATGGCCCGGAAGAAGGAAAGGCCCTTGATGTGCCGGTTCAGCAGCAGCGCCAGCGCAACCCCCAGCACAATGGTGAACACAATAAGGAAGAAGGTGTACTGGAAGGTGAACAGCAGCGAGCCGAGAAACTGCTTGTTGCTGAAGATTTTCCCGTAGTTTTCTACCCCGATAAAGTTGTAGTTTCTGGTGATCCCGTCCCAGTCGGTCAGGCTGTAGTAAATGCCCATGAGAACGGGGGTAATGAAGAACGCGCAGTAAAGAAGGAAGCCCGGTATGGTGAACAGGGCGAAGGTCCTGTTCTGTTCCCGGTTTGCCGCGCGGGTATGTGAACCTTTTTTCACAGCGTGTCCGTCTCCTTTCTTGGCGTGCGTCTGAGCGCACAGGATTCTCAGGATCGGCAGAAGGGGAGGACGCACCCATCCTCCCTTCCCGCTTACATAAGCTCCTCCCGGCAGGCAGCTCCTGCCGGGAGGAGGTCAAGAGGCAATGAATCAGCCGTTGTAGATGGTTTCAATGGCGGTCTGGGCGGCCGCGAGGAAAGCGTCCCTATCCTGATCCTGCAGGTAGGTCTGGCAGGAAGCGCGGATTTCCTCACGCAGGCCGGTGGGCCAGAAGTTAACGGCGGTGACGAACACGCTGCCGCTGTCAACGGCTTCCACCATAGCCTGGTGCTGGGGAATGTTGTACTCCACGCCCTCAATAAGGCTCACGTTGCCGTCGGCGTCGCAGTACTTCTGGGCAATCTCAGGCTGGGTCATGTATTCCAGGAAGCGGAGGCCGATATCCATGTTCGCGCAGGTCTCCCCTACGGAGAAGGCGGTGTCCATGTTAATGGGCACCTTGGTCTCGCCGCCGGTGGGGTTCGGGAAGGCGATGAGGGTCACGTCGGCGTCCGGGTTATTCTGCTTAATGGTGGAGAGCATCCAGGTACCGCTCAGCATGAAGGCTCCTTCGTTGTTGCTGAAGTTGGCGCAGGCCACGTCGTAGTCCATGCCCATATGATCCGCGTTGCAGTGGAGCAGCAGCTGGTCGTTGTAGTCGCACCAGGCGTTCAGGGTGGGGGAGTCGGCAGCGGCCATTTCACCGTTGGCGATCTGCTGGAACTCGCTGTCAGAGTCGTTGTTGATGACGCCCACGGTGCGCTCGAACCGCTGGGCCACGTTGCCCACGTCCTGGTCGGGCATCAGGAAGGCGGTGACGCCGTTGGCCGTCAGGGTTTCGCAGGCCTCCATCAGCTCATCCCAGGTGGTGGGAACCTCTTCAATGCCGTTTTCCTGCAGCACGGTGTTGTTCACATAGATGCCGTAGGTGGAAACGGACATAGGAACCGCATAATAAGCGCCCTCGTACTCGCTCAGGGCCAGGGTGTCTGGGGAAACCTTGCTAAGGAATTCCTGGTTGGTAATGTCCACAAATCGGCCGTCAGCAAACATAGATTTATAGAAATCCTCCAGGGGGAAGGTGTTCATCAAATCTGGCATCTCGTTGGCGGAAAGACGGGTACGGATGACAGTGGCCCCGTCAGAGGTGGAACTGACAGTGATGTTGGTGTTGAACTCCTCGTTAAACTGGGCCGTAATCTCTTCCATGACGGGGGTCGTCTCTGGCTTGGTCATAAGAAGCTCAAGCTCTACGCCGCCGCCATCCAGTTCACCGTCCGCATTGTCCTCAGAGCCGCTGGCAGAAGCCGCCGCGCTGGACGCCGCGCCGGTGCTGGCGGTTTCCCCGCCGTCGGAGCAGCCGGCCGCTACGCCGCCCACCATAGCCACCGCCATAATAATTGCTAAGCTTTTCCGAAATGTCATAAAACTGCCTCCTTAACTTTTTGTTATGAGCTTTACCTAATTCTTTAATTTGTGTCTGCATTTATTATAGCTTTTTTCCTCTGGCAAAAACATTGCTGGAATTCAGATTTATTTGCAGCATCTCATCCAAAATACACATTTTGCAGAAAGGCTCCCGCATATTTTACATGAATTTTACACACTCCTGCTGGACAAACTTATTTTTTCTCTATTCCTCCGCCCTTTCCCTTGTCCTGTTTATGGAAAATATGGTATACTTAGAAAACATAGAAGCAGAAAGCAGGGTCGAGGGCCGACGCAGACGGGCCAAAGCCTTTGCCTGGGAGCTTTTTTGAAAAGGCATACCATTTCAAACACAAGAAAAACGGCGGAAAATCAGCCAAAAATGGCTTGCTTTTCCGCCGGAGGCGCTTGATCAAAATGGTATGTTTTTCCCAAATGACGGCAGAGAGGGAGGCGCAGGGCGGATGAAGGAAAAAGGCGGCGGAGGGGCGCCTCCCCTGGAAAAGCTTCGGCGGTACACCATCCGGCGGCGGCTTTTCCTCCTGAACATTGGGATCATCCTCCTTTCTCTGCTGCTGTTGTCCTACCTGATTTCCGTCTCGGTAGAGCGGGACATTGCCGAGGCAAACAACCAGAACCTCCACACGCTGGAGTCCGCCTCCGTTACCCTGCAGAACACTACCGACAGCCTGTCCACCGTAACCATGTCGCCCATCCTCTCCTGGCCGAACCAGTCAGAGGTGTACAACCACCTTACCATTATGGACGAGGGCCTGCAGGACCGTCACCCGGAGGTGAACGATTTTAACTTCCGCAATGTGTGCCAAAGCTTTTCTCAGGAAATGTTCGGCCTGTATTTTTCAGATGTACGGCGCATCACCATTTTGAAGCCGGACGGCACCGGCTACCAGTCCTTTTCCAGTGCGGACAGGCCCCCGAACCTGTACGGGAACGCCATGACTATCGACCTTTCCACCAGTACAGACGCTTTCTGGCTCCACAGCCTGAACCAGGCGCGGGGCCGGATGGAGCTCTTCCCTGCCGGCTGGCTTTCCGACGAAACGCTGTTCCCTCTGCGGGAGAACTCCCTGTACGCGGGTCGGGCCATTGTAAATTCCGACACCTTCCATATTATTGGGTATATCGTGCTGCGCAGCGATATTTCCGACCTAAAGGCCCAGGTGGAGCAGGCCCTGGAATTCCCCGGGCAGGCCTACGGCTTTTTCAACCGCGAGGGCAGCCTGCTGTTCGGCACCCTGTCGGAGGAAAGGGCTGCGGCCCTGTTGGAGGAGGAGTCCCTTTCCCCCAACAGGCGGGCCGACTCCTCCTCTCAGGTGTTTTTTTACGAGAGCAGCCAGTCGCGGAGGGGGATCGGCCCCACCCTGTACAACTACTCCCAGATTTACGGGGACTACTTCCTCATTCTGGAAACGCCCCTGTTCCCGCTGGTGCGGCGCACGGTGGTTCGGCACCTGCCCCTGTTCCTGGCGCTGGGCGCCTTTCTGGTGCTACTGGCTGTGTTTTTCCGAAAAATCTCTCAAAGCGTCACCGGCCCCATCGGCCGCCTGCAGCGAGCCTGCCGCTACATTCAGGCGGGGGACTACTCTGTGGTCATTGAGGACACGGGCAGCGACGAAATCGCCGAGTTTACAAAATCCTTCAACGCCATGACGAAGGAGATCAACACCCTCATTCATGAGGGCTACGAAAAGGATCTGCTGGCCAGCAGGCTGGAGCTGCAGATGCTCCGCATGCAGATCAACCCTCACTTTTTGTACAATACCCTGGAAAGCATCCACGCCGTGGCCTACCTGCAGGGCAACCGGGAGGTGGGCCAGATGGCCATCCTGCTGGGGCGCATCCTCCGGTACGGCGTTACCAACCCCTCTGACGAGGTGCCTGTGCGGGCCGAGGCGGAAAACCTGAACGACTACGTGGCCCTGCAGAAGCTGCGGTACCAGGGCAGCGTCGCCTTCCTGATTATGATTGACGAGGGGATTCTGGACTGCTCCATCATCAAGGTGGCGCTGCAGCCCATTGTGGAAAACGCCCTGTACCACGGCATCACCTCCCTGGAGCAGGGCGGCATGGTACAGGTGATGGGCTACCGCCAGGAGGAGAGCCTGGTATTCCAGATTATCGACAACGGGCTGGGCATGGAAGAGGGCCAGGTTCAGCTTCTGAACGGCTATATCCAGGGCAAAAACAAGGAATACCACAGCATTGGGCTGAAAAACGTAAACCGCCGCATCCAGCTCACCTATGGGCCGGAATACGGCGTGCTGGTGCAGTCAGCGCCCGGCAGGGGCACCATGGTGACAGTGACCCTGCCGGCCGTCCCCTACGCGGCCGGCAAGGAGGAAAAGGAGGAGGCTTGACACATGTGCCGTCCCATGTACAGTATTTTGGTGGTGGACGACGACCCCATCATCCGCCAGGAAATCTGCGGCTTCATTGAGGAATACCAAAGGGAAACGGGAACCGGCCTGGTGACTTACCAGGCCGAAAACGGGCAGAAGGCGGTGGAAGCCGTCTGCGCAAGGCCCATTGACATCATTTTTTCCGACGTAAAAATGCCCCTGCTCACCGGCACCCAGATGATGGAGCGCCTGCGGGGCCTGGGCTACGCCGGGCAGATCGTCATCATCAGCGGTTTTGAGGACTACAGCCTCATCCGTTCCGCCATGCGCCTGGGCGCTGTGGACTACCTGCTGAAGCCCATTGCCCAGGAGGAATTCCGGGTCATTCTGCGGGAATGCCTGGAGCAGGCCGCCCAGAAGGGCCGGCAGGAGCCGGAAAGCGCCCGCACCCTGACGGAGGATCTGTACCAGAACCAGCATTACATCGACCTTCTTCTGGCCGGCAGCCCCGACGCGGCCCCCTGCCTGCCCCACGGCACAGGCCTCCTCTGCCTGGCGGACCTTTTCCGGGAACGGAACCCGGAGGAGGGGCGGCGGAAGGCCGCCTTTCTGCAGATGAACGCCCTGGCCCGGGAGCTGTTTGAGGAGCCCCGGCTGTGGCAGGGGGTGTACCGGGGCCTTTGGGCCGTGGTGCTGGCCGCCCCTTCCACGGCAGAGGCCGCCCAGGCGCTGCGGCAGGCCCTCAAGCGGGAAAAGCTGCGCTGCGGCTGCTGCGACCGGGCCGTGCCGCTGGGGGAACTCCCCGCCGCCCTTTCCCAGTGCCTTGACCGCCTGAACCGTTATTTCTACGACGTGCCGGACCTTCTGGCCGCCGTGAAGGAGCCCTTCCCCTACGAGGGGCTGATGAAGCAGCTCGCCTCCGCCATCTGCGCCTGCGACTTCATTCAGTTTTCCGGCTTTCTGGCCCAGCTGTTCTCTACCCTGTGCCGGGACAAGCCCCCTCTGGAGGACGCCCGCCGCCTGCTCTCTTCCCTGCTGTACCGGGTCATGTCGCAGAACAACGACTTCATCAGCGTGGTGGGCCAGTACAAATTCACCGAGAACGACCTGGTGCCCTACATGGAGGAAACCTCCTCCGCCATGGAGCTGCGCCGCCGCATGATGGAGATTTTCCACCTGTACATGGAGGCGGTGCAGGAAAAGCGCCTGGGCCGGGACAGCTACAACGTGACCAAGGCCAAGCAATTTCTGGAGCGGGAATACCAGAACGACGTGTCCCTGACCGAAATTTCCGAGCGCCTGGGCATTCACCCCAACTACCTGAGCACCCTGTTCAAGGCGGAAACCGGCATCACCTTCTCCCAGTACCTGCGCTCCCTGCGGGTGCGGAAGGCCAGCGAGCTTCTGCGTGACACCAACCTGAAAATCTACCAGGTGGCAGAACAGGTGGGCTACAGCGACACCGCCTCGTTCTACCGGGTGTTCAAGGAAGAGCTGGGCGTTTCCCCCGCCCAGTACAAGAAAAACCTGCCGGAAAAATAAACATGCAAAGCCCCGCCAGGGGACGGCGATCTGCCCCATTCGCTAGACAGTATGATACACTGGATAACAAATAGAGAACATGATTAACAGTAATTGGAAACGCATTTACCTAACAAAGGGACTCGATGGTTGCTCGAATAGCTTTTGCTCGATAATTTTATTATATCTTAATACATGCGAAAAAGCCCAGCCTGCCGCCGCTGTTACAAACAAAGCCAACCATACCCTGTCGGAATGCCAGGAGGTATGGTTGACTTTTTTTACTTAGAAACCTTCAAATTTGCGCTCTCTTACAATTGTATAGTAAAAAGACAAACCTCCCCCTCACCCCTGGGCGGCGGGCCGGGTCAGGGCGGCCGCGTATTGGTTGTAGGCGGCTGCCAGCCGGTTCTGGCCGTGGACAAGCAGGAAAAGGCCCACCAAAAAGCCCAGGCCGAACAGGCAGAGCGAGCCCAGGGTCATCCACAGCAGCACCGCGCCGCCGCCTGTGCTCAGCTGCAGCTGGTACCGGACCGCGTTTTCCTGCAGGCGGTTGCCCATCCGCCAGCACCAGTAAAGGCCGTAAATCCCCAGGGTGAGGACGGAAAGCAGCAGCACAGCGGGGAACCCGGGGCTTTCCCAGCCGTCCCCCTGGCACAGGTGGTTGTTTTCCCGCGTCCACCGGCAGAAAAACACAATCCCGTAAATGCCGCAGGTGAGAAGGCTGAGCAGAAGAAACGCCGCAAAGCTTCGCTGTGGTATCATGCTATCTTCCTCCTGTCGCTTGAAAGCATCCAAAACGCGCGCCCCGCCCACGGCTAAGGGGCGGATTTCCAGCGGGCGGCGGTGCGGTAGTACATGGCGATGAGCAGCACCGCGGCCCCCGCCCAGGCGACAACCTCGGCCAGAAAGACCCCGTCCTGGCCCACCAGGGAGGGGAGCAGCACGGCGCAGCCCACCCGCATGAACATTTCGATGATGCCGGAGGCCATGGGAACCAGGGTGTTCCCCATCCCCTGCAGGGCAGAGCGGTACACATGCAGCAGGTACAGTATGAAAAGCCCGGCGCTCATGATGCACAGGAACCGGAAGGCGATGGCCAGCACCTGCTCCTGCTGGGCCGGGTCGCCGGAGATGAACAGCATGAGAATCTGCCTGCCCAGCAGAACCATAAGGGCCGAGATGACGAGGGCGGTGGCCACCGCCATGCGGCTGGCGGCCCGCATGCCGGCGCGGATGCGGCCGTACTGCCTGGCCCCCAGGTTCTGGCCGGTGTAGGATGCCATGGAGAAGCCGAAGGAGGTGGCGGCGATCTCCAGCAGGCCGTACAGCTTGTTCGTGGCGGTGTACCCGGCCACAAACAGCACGCCGAAGCCGTTCACCACCGACTGCACCGCCATGCCCCCCACGGCGATGATGGTGTTCTGAAAGGCCAGCGGCGCCCCCAGCTTCAGCAGCTGGCCGTACAGCGGCAGGCTGGGCCGCCAGTCCCCCTTTTCCATGGGGGGGATGGGAAGGCCCCGCAGGGCGAACAGGCAGATCAGGCAGGAAACCACCTGGGCCAGCACCGTGGCCGCCGCCGCCCCGGCAATCCCCCAGTGAAAGCCCAGCACAAACAGCAGGTCCAGGCCCACGTTCAGCAGGGCGGCGATGATCATGGCCGTCAGCGGGGTGCGGCTGTTCCCCATCGCCCGCAGAACAGCGGCGAACACGTTGTAGCCCATGACCGCCATGCAGCCGGAGAACATGACGTACAGGTACGACAGAGCCCCGTCCAGAATGGCGGCCGGGGTGTTCAGCAGCACCAGCACCGGCCGGGCCAGGCTGAGCGACAGAGCCGTGAGCACAGCCCCCGCCGCCCCTGCCAGAAGGACGGACCCGGCAATGGCCCGGTTCAGCCCCCTCCAGTCCCCGGCGCCGAACCGCTGGGAAACCAGGATGGAAAACCCCTGGGTCAGCCCCTGGATGAGCCCGATGACCAGCCAGTTTAGCCAGTCTGCCGCCCCTACGGCGGCCAGGGCGTCCACCCCCACAAATTTTCCCACCACCATGGTGTCCACAATAATGTACATCTGCTGAAATATGTTCCCCAGCATCAGGGGCAGGGCGAAGGAGAGAATCAGCCTGGCAGGCTTCCCCTCCGTCATATCCCGTACTTTTGCCATGTTCTACCTCCCGTGGGAAAGACACGCCGCCTCCCCTGTTGATTCACCCTTCTGCAGGCGTTCGCCTGGAAACGCCTCCGCCCTCCGGCCGGGCAAAGCGCGCCAGGGGGCAGAAAGGCGGGGGAAGCCGTGCGCAGAGCGGCTTCCCCCGCAGAATGTGTTCCGTTATTTTGTGTTACCGTTCTCCGGCGCTTCCCCGCCGTCCCACTGGCAGCGGGCCAGGTCCACCCGGCCGTCCGGCAGGAAGGGGACGCCCTCCTCCTCCAGGAAAATCCGCTGCCAGTCCTGCCCGCCGGCGCGGAAGGCATCGGCGGTGCGGCCCTCCCGGTTGACCACCCGGTGGCAGGGCAGGTCAGGCGGGGCGGCGTGCAGGGCATACCCCACCACCCGGGCCCAGCGGGGGTTGCCCGCCAGGGCCGCGACCTGCCCGTAGGTGGCGGTCCGCCCGCAGGGGATGCGGCTTACCACCTGGTAAATTTTCTGAAAGCTGCTTTCCACCGGTCAGATGGCGGAAATGTCTGTGGGAAGGATCGCCTTGTCCCAGAAGAAGGAGCCCAGATCCTCCTGGCCCTGGGGATGCTCTTTCCCGTCGTAGGGCAGGCGGGGCTGCTCCAGCTCCTCCAGGCGGTCCGTCTCCCCCGCCACGTAGGCCTTCACCCGCTCTATGGCGGTGCGGGTGCGCTGCAGCACGCCGCCTATGCGGATGTCAAAGGCGTCCAGGCCGGCGGGGCGGTTCTCGTGCAGCCACTGGCTGTGGAAGGCGGCGGCAAAGGCCTCTACCCGGGCCAGCAGCTCAGGCAGGTCGTTTTCCGCATAGCGGCCCAGGCCCTCTTTGTCCCCCGCCAGGTACAGCTGCCGCAGGTCAATGCCGGCGCGGCACTTCTTTTCCAGCACCCGGCACAGAAGGGCCTCGGTGCGGGGCAGGTAGGCCCACTCGCCGCCCTTGGCCGCAGAGGCCTCCAGCTTCCCGGCGCAGGCGGCGTAGAAGGCGGCGTACTCGTCCGGCCGCACATGGGCGTCAAACAGGCCCTGCAGCACGTCCTGGTACAGCAGGTACTTGTGGGCGGTGTTTCCGCAGCGGCGCTCCTGGTTGCCGGGGGAGAAATGGGGCTCGTCCAGCAGGAGGAAGTCCTCCCAGGAGGCCCCGCAGGAAACCGCCAGACGCTTTGCCGCCGCTTCCTCGCTCTGGTTGTTGGCCCAGCACAACTCTGCCCAGTACTGCAGGGCGGGCAGGATGGAGAACATGGGCGTTTCGCCGCCGTTGTCGCCCCAGGCGGTGATGAGCACCTCGTTTACCCCGTGCTCCTTGCAGCTTTCGTGGGCCAGCCTGGCGATTTTCAGGGAATAGTGGTTGTTGGGGCAGAAGCCCATCCACTTCCAGGCGCCGCCTGCGAAAATAATGTGGTCTGCCATTTCCCGGTGGCGGTCCAGCATATTGTCATAGGTGGATTTTTTCTCAGAATAATAATCCCAGTATACCAGGGAAACGTCCTCCGGAATGCTTTCCCGGATACGGGGATCGATCCTGCAGTTTTCTGCGTAATATTCGCCCCCCGCGGCCAGGCGGAAGAACATGTCGCTCCACATCATGGGGTGCAGGCCGTTTTTGTTGGCCAGCTGGTGCACCCGCTGGAAATGGTCCAGCATAATCTTCATCCGGTCCTGGAAGCCGTGCTTGTCCAGGTATTTGCCCAGGCCCACCATGTGGGCCTCGTCCATGCCGATGTTGATGCGGCGGCTGGAAAAGCAGGAGCTGAGGGTGCGGAACATGGCGTCGATGAGCTGGTACGTCTTTTCCTCCCCTGCCAGCAGGATGTCGTCCAGGTCGTGAACGTCGCGGAAAACAGGCCAGCGGAAGATCTGGCGCAGGTGGGCCAGGGTCTGAATGGCGGGAATGAGCTCGATGCCGAATCCGGCGGCGAACTCGTCCATCCACTTCATTTCTTCGGCGGTGTAGCGGCCCCGGCCCCAGCCGAAGTAGGGGTATTCGGGAATTTCGTACACATCCTCAATGTACAGCTGCAGCACCGTGTACCCCATGCGGGAAAGGGCTGTGATAAGGCGCTGGAAGGCTTCCCGGTTCAGCACCGCTCCGCGGGAGCAGTCTGCCATAAGCCCCAGATTCTGGTACGCGGGGGTTTCCTCCAGGGCGAAGTCCCCGCCGGAGGCGAAGCCCTCCTCCAGAAGGGTGAGGGAACGGCCGAAATAGGACTCGCTTCCCAGGCGGACCTGCGCTTCCCCGTTTTTGCAGGAGATGGCGATGCCCTCCCCCTCGTGCCGGTAGGTCACCTTTTCCCCGTCGAAGGGAAGCGTCCCCTCCTGGTAAAAATAGGGCAGCATCCGCTGCTCCCTCTGGGTCAATCCGTGCATCATGAAAATTCCTCCTTCTGCGCCGCCAAGGGCAGGCTGTTTCTTATTTTGCCAGCTTCCGGAACAGATCCTCCATCAGCTTGTCCCGGCGGATATGGTACACATAGCGGATAAAGTGCCTGGTGGGGTCGAAGCTGTACCGGTGGTCGTACTGAGGGATGGGGCTGGGGGTGAGGCAGTCCTCCATAAAATCCCCGGTAAGCCAGGCCACGGCCGTTACGTCCCAAATGACGCGGCTCCAGCAGGGGCCCATGCCGCAGGCCTCAGCCTCCCTGGCGGTCAGGTCTGCCAGGTAGTCGCACAGGGCGTTTTTCCCCCGCAGCCAATGCTCCAGCTCAGGCCCGGTGGCGGCGAAGGCGCTTACCACGCCCATGCAGGGCAGCTGCACCAGCGGCACCCCGCAGCCGAACACCACCCGGGCGGCGGCCACGTCCTGCTGCATGTTGAACTCTTTCGTGTCCGGCCAGCTGTAGGCGTGGCCGCCCAGCCAGACCACCACAATCTTTTCCCGAATCGCCGGTTCCATCAGCAAAGCGGAGGCCACGTTGGTAATCGCCCCAATGGCCACCACGTACAGGGGGCTGTCCTCCGGCTGCCCCAGGGCCCGGCGCACCAGGTCGCGGGCGGCGGGGGCTTCCGCCGGCTTGTCCTCCCCCTCCAGGTATTGGCGGGAACCCTTCAGCACCTGGGGGATGTACCGGTCTTCTCCCAAGAGATGAAGCACGTTCAGAATTTCCCGGTAGCTTTTCTCCATGCCGTCCTCCGGCCCGGTGGATTTCTCGTTCCAGAAGGGGGCGGCGTACACCGCCTGCAGCCGCAGCCGTTCCGGCGAGCGGAGCAGGTAGGAAAGGGCGTACTGGTCGTCAATTTCGTTGAAGGTGTCGGTGTCCAGCACAACGTCCACCGGCCCCTTCGGCTTTTCCAGCCTTTTTAACAGCTGTTCCTGTGTCATACATCAACCTCCCGAAAAGGCGGAGACTTCGCCCGCCTTTACCAGAAACTGTATCACAATCGCCTGAAAAAATCAATATAAACGGTGGGGAAAGAAGGGGGAATTTGTAGGAAGAGAAGGGCCCCGCCTTTGGGCGGGGGAGAAAGAAAAAGCGCGCCCCGCCCCAGGCAGCCTGGGGACGGAGCGCGCCGGAAGGACGGCTCAGTACAGCTTGGCCCCGGCCGGGATGCGGCTGTCTGCCATAAGCAGGTTCAGCCGCTCCTGGCCCTCTTCGCTGTGAATGGCGGAAAGGAGCATGCCGCAGGAGTCGATGCCCATCATCTTCCTGGGGGGCAGGTTCACAATGGCGATCAGGGTCTTGCCCACCAGCTCTTCTGGCTCGTAGTAGGCGTGGATGCCGCTGAGAATGACCCGGTCCTGGCCGGTGCCGTCGTCCAGGGTGAATTTCAGCAGCTTCTTGGACTTGGGTACCGCCTCGCAGGCCATTACCTTCACCGCACGGAAGTCAGACTTGGAGAAGGTCTCAAAATCCACCTGATCCTGGAACAGGGGCTCGATTTCGACCTTGGAAAAGTCGATAGGCTCATCCTTTATTTCGATGGCGGCCGGAACGTCCGCCCTGCCGGTGACGCCTTCCCCTGCCGCCTTCCCGGCCTCCATTTTCCCATCATTTTCCCCGCTGGCGTCCTTCAGCGGCTTCATGGTGGGGAACACTATATCCAACACGAATCTATCGCAGAAAAGGCGCTTTCCAAGATCCATAAAAGCGATGTCAAATTGCTGTACGCCAAACTGCTGCAGGAGAGCTTTGCCTCCAATTCCTTGGAAAGCATCAACAATCTGATCCATCCGGTTTTAGAGCTTGCTGTGGATGACGATTTGATCCGCAAAAATCCAAGCAACGGTGTCTACCGTGAGATGAAAACAAACG
>DVMK01000181.1 GCA_018715025.1 Candidatus Caccousia avistercoris | reverse complement strand
AAAAGAATGGATAGAAAGCGACAGTACAATCTCTATAAACGAAATTACAGAAGGAGTTGAGAACGGCTATACATCTCTTTATGCCGACTATACCTTCAGCGATGACGGCACGCGGTACTGCAACAAATATATCTCAAACGATGAAGAAAATTCCAACTATTTTCAAGTAGAGTTACGTGTGTTGATGGACGTTGCAGACGAAGAAACCGCGGCCAAAATTCTGGACAGCCTGGTTATTGCAGAGTAAGCGCAGCGGCAAAGCCCTTCTCATGTTTTCTTTTTTCCAGACAGGGAGGGGCGTGGCCGCCTGAAAAATTTGACATCGCATGGAATGATGCTATAATTTTGCTTAGCCGCTTTTGGGGAAAAGGATGGGGGGCGGGCGGCTGCGGCGAAAGAGCCGCGGACAGGCCCGCGCCCTTCGGAACGGCGCCTTCCCCCGGCGGTATCATTTTACATTTGCCGCTGTGCGGCAGAATAGGAGGCCCTTGCTATGCAGAAGGATTATTACCAGGGAAACCGCGGCAGGCTTTATGCCCAAATGAAGGAAAATTCCCTGTTGGTGCTGTTTTCCGGTATGGAAGTGCGCAAAACCAACGATGAATATTATCCCTTTTACACCGACCGGAATTTCCTTTACCTGACAGGCCTGGAACAGAAAGATCTGGTCTTTGTCGCCAGAAAGGACGGCGAGGGCCATGTGAAAGAGAAAATCTATATCCTGCCCCCGGATATGCTGGCGGAACGCTGGAACGGGGCCCGCATTCAGCCTCAGCAGGCCAGCGACATTTCCGGCGTGGAAGAGGTGGGCTTTGTCTCCGCCTTTGAAGGGGAATTTCATTCGCTGGCTGCCGGGGGCAATTACCAGAACCTGTACCTGGACCTGTTCCGCGTTTCCCCTGCGGATCGGGACGCCCCAAGCCATCTGTTTTTAAAGCGTATCGCCAGCGATTATCCCTTCCTGCACCTCGAGAACGCCAACATCCTGATTCGCCGCCTGCGCCTGATCAAACAGCCCTGCGAGCTGGAAGCCATGCGCCGGGCAGAAGAGATTACCTGCGCAGGCATTACCTCTATGATGAAGGCCAGCAGGCCCGGCATGTACGAATACCAGTACAAGGCGGTGTTCGACTATGTTCTGGGCCAGTACGGCCCCCAGGGCCCCGGATTTCCCTCCATTATTTCGGCGGGCCAGAACAATTTCTGCATCCATTACTACTCCTACAAAGGCCAGGCCCACGACGGCGACATGGTCCTGAACGACGTGGGGGCCTGCCACGACTCCATTATGACCGACGTTTCCCGGGGCTGGCCCTGCAACGGCAAATTCAGCGAACGGCAGGCGCTGCTCTATAACATCGCCCTGCAAACCTCCGACCACATGTTCCGCATCATCAAGCCCGGCATGGCTATGCAGGAGGTGGACGGGGAATCCCACCGCTATTGCGCCCGGCTTCTGGTAGAGGCAGGCGTGCTGGATGAGGAAAAGAACATTCATAAATATATGTGGCACGGCGGGGCACACCATGTGGGCCTCGATGTGCACGACGCGGTGGCGGCCCCGCAGGTCATCGGGCCCAATATGGTGTTTTGTGTGGATATCGGCATCTACCATGAGGAGTGGGGCATCGGCTTCCGCCTGGAGGACAACTGCCTTGTCACAGAGGACGGCTGCGAGAATCTGTCGGCCGTTACCCCCCGCACCATTCCGGAAATCGAGGCCGTTATGCGCCAGAGCTTTACGGCTTTTTAGGTATGAGCGTGAATCAAATTCTCATGGCGGTTATGGCGGCCGGGGCGGCGCTTGGCGGCTTTGACCGGCTGCGGGGCAACAAATGGGGGCTGGGGGACAAGTTCGAGACAGGCTTCATGCTGCTGGGCTCTATGGCGCTTTCCATGGCGGGCATGATTTGCCTGACCCCGGTGCTGGCCCAGTGGCTTGGGTATGTCATTGTCCCTCTGTACCGGTTCATCGGCGTAGACCCCGCCATGTTCGGCAGCATGCTGGCCATTGATATGGGCGGGTACCAGCTTTCCAAAGAACTGGCGGCAGATCCTCTGCTGGGCAGCTACGCCGGGCTGGTGGTTTCTGCCATTTTCGGCTGTACCCTGGTGTTCACCATCCCGGTGGGCATGGGCATGATTTCCAAAGCAGACCGCCCCTTCTTTGCCCAGGGGATCATGCTGGGTCTGGCGGCCATGCCGGTTGGCCTGGCGGCGGGCGGCTTGCTGTGCGGGCTTTCCCTGCTGGACTGCCTGCACCAGAACCTGCCTGTTTTTGTCCTTTCCCTTCTTCTGCTGCTGGGCCTGCGGAAGATTCCGGAGCAGATGGTGAAGGGGTTCTGCCTTCTGGCAGAGGGCATCCGCTGGCTGGTAACGGCTGGCCTGGTGCTGGCGGCGGTGGAATCCATGACCGGGTGGAACCCTGTGCCGGGCATGGCCCCTGTCGCCGAAGCGATGGCGACGGTGTCCTCCATCGGCGTGGTGCTGCTGGGCAGTCTCCCCACGGCGGAACTGATCCGCCGCCTGCTGGTGCGCCCCTTCGCCTGGCTGGGGGAGCGCCTGGGCCTGAAGCCCCAAAGCCTGACCGGAATGCTGATGGGGCTGGTCAGCCCTATGCCCACCTTGTCCATGTATGAAAGTATGGACGGCCGCGGAAAGGTCATGGCGGGGGCGTTCCTGGTGAGCGGCGCCAGCGTGCTGGCCGCCCACATGGCCTTTGTGGTCAGCGTGGAGCCCCAAATGCTTGGGCCGCTTATGGCGGCCAAGCTGTGCGGCGCTTTGGCCGCTGTGGCGCTGGCGTTTTTTGCCTGCAAAAAAATGCCGGCCGCGGCATGAGAGAAATGATTTTTTAAAATAACATCAAAAAACGCTGGGGCGAAGAGTTTTTCTCTTCGCCCCAGCGCTGTGTCTGGGGGCAGAACGGCAGGCGGAAGCATGCCCATAGGAGGGAGACGGATGTGCGGGCCTTCTCCGGCGGGTGCCTTCCGCCCGTCGGGGGTGGTTATTCCTCCCCGTTGAGGGAATCCGCCAAGGCGCTGGCCAAAGCGTCCAGCTCGGCGGCCTTGTCCCCATGCAGGGAAGACGCTAGGGACAGGCGTTCGTTGAGAACGGTCATGTTTTTCATCTCTTCATTGATGAATTTCTCCATCAGGTCGCCGGACTTGCAGGCCCAGGATCCGTTTTCGATGAGGGCAAAGGTGCGGTTCTGCAGGTTCAGGGCCTTCATGTCCTCCAGGAAGCTTTTCATCACCGGGTAGACGCCCAGGTTGTAGGTGACAGAGGCCAGCACAATATGGCTGTACTTGAAGCTCTCGGCAATCAGGTACGAAACATGGGTGTTGGAAACGTCGTACACCGCCACATTGGTAATCCCTTTTTCGCACAGCCTGGAGGCCAGGGCCTGGGCGGCGGCCTCTGTGTTGCCGTACATGGAAGCGTAGGCGATGAGCACGCCCTTTTCCTCCGGCTCGTAGCGGCTCCACTTGTCGTATTTGTCAATGAAATAGCCAAGGTCCTGCCGCCACACGGGGCCGTGCAGGGGGCAGATGAATTTGATCTGATCCAAAATACCGCCGGCCTTTTTCAGCAGCAGCTGTACGTGGGGGCCGTACTTGCCCACAATGTTGGTCAGGTAGCGGCGGGCTTCGTCAATCCAGTCCCGGTCAAAGTTCACCTCGTCTGCAAACAGCTTCCCGTCCAGGGCGATGAAAGAGCCGAAGGCGTCGGCGGAAAAGAGTACGCCGTTGGTGGTGTCGAAGGTGACCATGGCCTCGGGCCAGTGTACCATGGGGGCGGCCACAAAGGTGACGGTGTGGCTGCCGAAGCAGAAGGTGTCGCCCTCTTTTACCTGAATGCATTCGTGGCTGTCTGCATGGAAACCGAACTGATGCATGAGCAGGAAGGCCTTTTCCGTAGAGATCACCTTCACATTGGGCCAGCGCAGCAGGATTTCTTCAATGGAAGCCCCGTGGTCCGGCTCCATGTGGTTAATCACCAGGTAATCCAGCTCCCGGCCGTCCAGCAGGTGCTCCACGTTTTCCAGAAGCTGGCGGCAGGCGGACCAGTCCACAGTGTCGAACAGGACGGATTTTTCGTCCAGAAGCAGGTAAGCGTTGTAGCTTACCCCCTTGGGGATGGGATGGATATTTTCAAACAGGGTCAGGCGGTGGTCGTTGGCGCCCACCCAGTACAGATCGTCGGTGACGGTTCTCACACAATACATAGTGCAGTCCTCCTTTTATGAATCATCCATGGAAACAGGCTGTTACGCTTCGATGAACTGGTCTTTGGCTTCGGCGCATTCCGGGCACACCCAGTCCTCCGGCAGCTTTTCAAAGAGGGTGCCGGGGGCGATTTCCCCGTCCGGGTCGCCCAGCTCAGGCACATACTCGTAGCCGCAGCCGCCGCATACGTACCGCTTGCCAATGGGGGCCTCCTTGGGCGGGCGGGGCCGCTTCATCTTCACCATGGGAGGCGCCGGCTGCTTCTCGCCGGTGTCCAGGGCCTGGGCCAGAAGGGGCAGGATTTCCTCCACGTCCCCCACAATGCCGTAGTCGCAGTTTTTAAAGATAGGCGCGCCCGGGTTCTTGTTGATGGCCACAATGGTGGAAGCGTCCCGAATTCCCTTCAGGTGCTGCACCGCGCCGGAGATGCCGCAGGCAATGTACAGGTTGCCGGTGAACTTCTGGCCGGACATTCCCACATACCGGTTCAGGGGCAGGTACTTCAGGGTTTCGGCCACCGGGCGGGAAGAGCCTACCGCCGCGCCGGCCGCCCTGGCCAGGTTTTCCACCAGGGCCATGTTTTCTTTCCCGCCAATGCCCTTTCCGGCAGAGACTACCCGTTCCGCCTGGGCAATGGGGGTGTCCATGGGGATGCCTACGGTAAAGTCGTGGCCGTCCTTCTTCAGGTGCTCCACCAGGGCGGCCACCTGCTCTGCTGCGCCGCCGTCCCGCAGAATCATCTTTTTCCGCACACCGGTAATGGGGGCCGGCTTCTTGGCGCGGCTGGAAGAACCGCCCGCGCTCTTGGGGGGCTTGCCCAGAATGTGCGAGGCGATGACCACCCGCTGGATTTCGTTGGTGCCCTCGTAAATGGTGGTGATCTTGGCGTCGCGGTAGGCGCGCTCCACCTCCATGCCCTTCATGTAGCCGGAGCCGCCGAAAATCTGCAGGGCGTCGTTGGTAACCTCCAGCGCTATGTCAGAGGCGTACATTTTCGCCATGGCAGACTCCATGCCGTAGGGGGCGTGGTGCTCCTTCAGCTCTGCGGCAGAATACACCAGGAACCGGGCGCACCGCAGCTTGGTGGCCATGTCTGCCAGCTTGAACGAGATGGTCTGCTGGAAGCCGATGGGCTTGCCGAACTGGATTCTCTCCTTCGCGTACTCCAGGGCGTTCTCATAAGCCCCCTGGGCAATGCCCAGAGCCTGGGCGGCAATGCCGATGCGGCCCCCGTCCAGGGTAGCCATGGCAATTTTGAAGCCGTCGCCCTCCTTGCCCAGCAGGTTCTCTTTGGGAACCTCCACGTTGTCAAAAATAAGCTCGGCGGTGGAGGAAGAACGGATGCCCATTTTGTCGTAATGGTCGCCGAAATAGAAGCCCTTCCAGCCCTTTTCCACAATAAAGGCGCTGATTCCCTTGGTGCCGATGTCCGGCGTTGTGACGGCGAACACCACATAGACGTCGGCCTTCGGGGCGTTGGTAATGAAAATTTTGCCGCCGTTGAGCACGTAGTGGTCGCCCTTCCGCACGGCGGTGGTCTCGGTTCCGCCTGCGTCAGAACCGGCGTTCGGCTCGGTCAGGCCGAAAGCGCCTATTTTTTCGCCCCTGGCCAGGGGCGCCAGGTACTTCTGCTTCTGCTCCTCTGTGCCGAAGGCGAAAATCGGCCAGGAGCCCAGGGACACATGGGCGGATAAAATAACGCCCGCGCCGCCGTCTACCCGGGAAAGCTCCTCCACGGCAATGGCGTAGCTCAGGGCGTCCAGCCCGGCGCCGCCGTATTCCTGCGGGTAGGGGATGCCCATCAGGCCCAATTCCCCCAGCTTGCGCACCGCCTCGTCGGGGAACTCGTTGTTCTGGTCCAGCTGAAATGCAATGGGTTTGATTTCTTCCTCCGCAAAGGCACGGATTTTGGCCCGCAGCTCTTCCTGGGCAGGGGTGGTTTGGAATAACATGATAGTACCTCCTTTAATCTTGATTAATTTCCTCCAGTTTTGCAGAAAAAGAAAAAGCGGGCCGCTTCAGGGCTCTGCGAGAATCTCCCGCAGGCTGTGCCCTTTCAGCTCCTGGTCCAGCTTTTCCTGGATCCTCATCAGGTTCCCGTGTACCGCGCAGCCCCCATGGCGGCCGCGCCAGGGGCACTGAAATTGGGGGTCCATGCAGGCGGTGAGGCTGCTGCTTTCTTCCATGACGGCCATCAGGTCGTACAGGCTGGTTTTTTCCAGGTCGGCGGCCGCCGCCAGGCGGCAGCCCCCAGCCACGCCGCGAACCACCTCTACCAGCCCGGCCCGTTCCAGCTTTTTCAGAATCTTGTAGGTGAAGGCCTGGGGAAGAAGCTCCTCCTGAGACAGCTGCCCTGCCGTGTGCAGCTCCCCGTCGGTCAGGGCCCGCAGAATGCGAAGGGCGTAGTCGGTTTCTTTGTTGATGACCATGGGCGCCTTCCTCCTTCTGCGGGAATGATGTGATCCCAGCATATCAATTTGGATATATTTT
>DVMK01000180.1 GCA_018715025.1 Candidatus Caccousia avistercoris | reverse complement strand
AGGTTTTTTCTATTTTGGTTGCTGCGCCCGCGTTTAAGGCGGGTATTTGGGAGGGCGGCATAACCCCACCAGACCCGGCTTTTTATTTTGCCTTTTCCCCCTTGCTTTTTCCTTTGATTGGCGTACAATGGTGGTATGATTCCTTTTTTCTGCGAGGTGTTTTTCATGAAAATAGCGGTAACCTACGAAAACGGCCAGGTTTTTCAGCATTTCGGCCACTGCGGGCAGTTCAAGCTGTATGAAGTCTCGGAAGGGAAGGTTCTCTCTTCCCAGGTGGTCAGCGCGGCGGGCAGCGGCCACGGGGCGCTGGCGGGCTTCCTCCAGAGCCATGGGGTAGACACCCTCATCTGCGGCGGCATCGGCGCGGGGGCCCGCACCGCTTTGGCAAACGCGGGGATCCGGCTCTACCCCGGCGCGGCAGGCGGGGCTGACGGCTGTGTGGAGGCGCTGCTGAACGGCACGCTCTCCTACGACCCCAACATCCAGTGCTCCCACCACCACGAGGAAGGGCATACCTGCCGCAGCGGTTCCTGCGGCGAGGACAAGCACGGCTGCGGCGGGAACGGCTGAGCCCTCTGCGGGGTGCAGGCGCAGCGCTGGTATGCAGGAAGGCTTCTCCTCCGTTTTGACGGCCGGAATCTGGAACGTCCCTTACGGCGTTCCGGATTCCGGCCTTTGTTCTGCCGGTTTCCGCCGCGCCTTGTCTGCCGGCCGGCCGGCAGGGGAGGAGCTGCTTTTTGCTTATTATTGCTTATATATATTAATTTTACAGCAATATATTATCCGACAAATTTCGCTACGCAGCGCCGGGGGACGGGTGTTATACTGGAGGCAGCGCCTGCCGGGACGGATTCTGTTCATTTTGTAACAAAACAACCAATAGCGCTTATACAAAAGAAAAGAATCTTTAAGAAAATGACGGAAAAACTTGATATTTCTTTCTATTGTGATATGATTAGAGTAAAGATTTCCAATCAGAGGGGGACGTTTCCATGCAGAAGGAAGTAAACTCTGGGAATAGTGTTCCGCTGTACCTGTTCCACCAGGGCACCAACAGCAAGGCCTACGAGTACATGGGCCTGCGCAGGGCGCAGGGAAAGGACGGGCCGGGCATGACCTGCCGGGTCTGGGCGCCGAACGCCAGGGCGGTTTCCCTGGTAGGCGACTTCAACCATTGGGAGGAAGAAGCGAACCCTTTGGAAAAAATCAGCGAGGGCGGCGTCTGGGAGGCGTACCTCCCCTTTGAGCTGCCCCAGTATTCTATTTATAAATTCTGCGTCACCACCCAGGACGGGCGGAAGGTGCTGAAGAGCGACCCCTACGCCTACCATTTCGAGACGCGGCCCAGCAACTCCTCCCTGTACTGCGACATTGAGGGCTTCACCTGGGAGGACGCGGCCTGGTTCCGGAAAAAGGCGGCCAAGCCGCACTACTCGCAGCCGGTGAACATTTACGAGGTGCACGCCGGTTCCTGGCGGCGGTACGCCGACGGCAACGTGTTTTCTTACGACAAGCTGGCGGACGAGCTCATCCCCTACCTGCTGGACATGGGCTACACCCACGTGGAGCTCATGCCCCTGACCGAGTACCCCTTCGACGGCTCCTGGGGGTACCAGGTGACGGGCTACTTTGCCCCCACCTCCCGGTACGGCTCGCCCCACGACTTTATGAGCTTTGTGAACAAATTCCACAAGGCGGGCCTTGGCGTCATAATGGACTGGGTGCCCGCCCATTTCCCCAAAGACGAGGCGGGGCTGGCCCGGTTCGACGGCACCCCCTGCTACGAGTACGCCGACCCCAGAAAGGGCGAGCACAAGGACTGGGGTACCTTGGTGTTCGACTACGGCCGCAGCGAGGTGGTGAGCTTCCTCATCTCCAGCGCGGTGTTCTGGCTGGAAAAATATCACATTGACGGCATACGGGTGGACGCGGTGGCCTCTATGCTGTACCTGGACTACAGCCGGAAGGACGGGGAATGGCTGCCCAACAAGAACGGCGGGAAGGAAAACCTGGAAGCCGTGGCCTTTCTGCAGAAGCTGAACGAATCTGTATTCGCCCTCTTCCCCGAGGTGATGATGATTGCGGAGGAGTCCACCTCCTGGCCTATGGTGAGCAAGCCCACCTACAGCGGCGGCCTTGGCTTCAACTACAAATGGAACATGGGCTGGATGAACGACATGCTTCACTACATGTCTCTGGATCCCATCTACCGGAAATTCAACCACGACAACATCACCTTTTCCTTTTTCTACGCCTTTTCCGAAAACTACATTCTGCCCATCTCCCACGACGAGGTGGTGCATGGAAAATGCTCGCTGATGAACAAGATGCCCGGGGACAACGAGAGCAAGTTTGCCGGGGTGCGGGCCTTCCTCTGCTACATGATGGCCCACCCGGGGAAGAAGCTCATCTTCATGGGCACCGAGTTCGGCCAGTTTATTGAGTGGAACTACGAAAAAGAGCTGGACTGGCTTCTGCTGCAGTACCCGCAGCACCAGAAGCAGCAGGCCTTTTTCCGCGACCTGAACCATTTCTACCGGAATACCCCCGCCCTTTGGGAGGTGGATTTCTCCTGGGAAGGGTTCAGCTGGATTTCCAACGACGACTACACCCAAAGCGTCATCGCCTTCCGCCGCATTGACAAGGAGGGCGGCGAGCTGGTGGCGGTGTGCAACTTTGTCCCCGTCCGGCGGGACGATTACCGCATCGGCGTGCCGGTGCCCGGCACCTACGAGGAGGTGTTCTCCTCTGACCGGGCGGAATACGGCGGAAGCGGCGTTTCCAACGGGAATTCCATCAAGAGCAGCCCGGTGCCCATGCACGGCTGCGAGGAGTCCATCTCTCTGACGCTTCCTCCCCTTTCGGTGGTGTACCTGCGGTGCAGGCGGAAAAAGCCCAGGAAAAAGCACCCCGCCGACGCGGCCATGGAGGAAAAGCTGGGCAAGCCCCCGGCGCGCAGGCGCGCCCCCAAGGGGGAGGGCGGGCCGGAGAAAAAGCCGGCCGCCAAAAAGGCCAAGGGCTGAGCCCCGCGGCCTGAGCCATACATCTTTGCAGCGTCACCCTTTTCACATACATCAAACAAAAGCTAAGGAGGAGATCTGAAATGTTGCCAAAACAGGAAGTTGTGGCAATGCTGCTGGCTGGTGGACAGGGCAGCAGATTGGGCGTACTCACAAAAAATCTGGCGAAGCCGGCTGTCCCCTACGGCGGGAAATACCGCATCATCGATTTTCCGCTTTCCAACTGCGTGAACTCCGGCATTGAGACCGTGGGCGTGCTGACCCAGTACCAGCCCCTGGAGCTGAACGAATACATCGGCAACGGCCAGCCCTGGGACCTGGACAGCATGAACGGCGGCGTCCATGTGCTGCCCCCCTACCAGCGGGGCAAAAAATCCGACTGGTACAAGGGTACGGCCAACGCCATTTACCAGAACATCAACTTCATCGACCGGTACCAGCCGGACTATGTGGTGGTGCTTTCGGGCGACCACATTTACAAAATGGACTATTCCAAGATGCTGGCCTACCACAAGGAAAAGCAGGCGGACTGCACCATCGCCGTCATCGACGTGCCCCTTTCCGAAGCCTCCCGCTTCGGCATTCTGAACACCAGGGACGACAACTCCATTTACGAGTTTGACGAGAAGCCCAAGGTGCCCAAGAGCACCAAGGCCTCTATGGGCATTTACGTGTTCACCTGGAGCAAGCTGCGCAAATACCTGATTGAGGACGAGGCCGACCCCAAGTCCTCCAACGACTTCGGCAAGAACGTGCTGCCCAACATGCTGAACGCCGGCGAGCGCATGTTCGCCTACGAATTCCAGGGCTACTGGAAGGACGTGGGCACCATTGAAAGCCTGTGGGAGTCCAACATGGACCTGCTGAACCCCAACGTGCCCCTGGATTTGAGCCAGGACGACTGGAAGATCTATTCCCGCAACCCGGTCATGCCGCCCCAGTATGTGGCCAAGGACGCCACCGTGCAGAACTCCCTTGTGGCCGAGGGCTGCAACGTGTACGGGGAAATTGACTTTGCCGTGCTGTTTGCCGGCGCTTACATAGCCCCCGGCGCCGTGGTGAAGGATTCCATCATCATGCCGGGCAGCCGTGTGGAGGAAGGGGCCGTGGTGCAGTACGCCATCGTCTCTGAAAACACGGTCATCGGCCGCAACGCCGTGGTGGGCGCCCGGCCGGAGGAGATTGAAAACAAAGAGGAATGGGGCGTCACCGTAGTGGGCGCGGGCTGCACCGTCGCCCCCGGCGCCGTGGTGCCGCCCAAGGCCATGATTGAAGAAGGAACTGTCTACGAGGAGGGGGCAAAATAATGCGCGGAAACAATATGCTGGGAATTTTGTTCTCAAACGTCCATGACGAAAAAATCCGGGAGCTGACGGAAAAGCGGGCCATGGGCTCGGTGCCCTTCGGCGGCCGCTACCGTCTCATCGACTTCCCGCTTTCCAATATGGTGAACTCGGGCATCAACAAGGTGGGCGTCATCACGAAAAACAACTACCAGTCGCTGATGGACCACCTGGGCTCTGGCAAGGCGTGGGATCTTTCCCGCAAGAGAGAGGGTCTGTTCATTCTGCCGCCCTTCGGCGAGGAGAGCGCCGTCACCAACAGCCGGGTGGAGCATTTGGCCTCCATCAGCCGTTTCCTGGGAAATTCCCGGGAGGATTACGTGGTGCTGTCTGACTGCGACACCGTCTGCAACATTGACTTTTCCGCCGTGCTGGCCTACCACCTGGAGAAAGAGGCCGACATTACCGTCGTGTACCGCTACGGCAAAATCCCCGTGGGCCTGGGCGACCCAAGCGTGTACACCATCGCCCCGGACGGCCGCGTGCTCGACATGCTCATCTCCCCCAATATGGACGGGGAATGCAACTTCGGCATGAGCATCCTCATTATGCGCCGCGACCTGCTCATGCGCATGGTGAGCGACTGTGTCAGCCGGAACCTGTTCAACTTCAAACGGGATTTCCTGCAGAGAAACCTGAAGGATTACCGGGTGTACGGCTATGAATTTGAGGGCTGCGCCCGGGCCATCTGCTCCATGAACTCCTATTTCGAGGCGAATATGTCCCTTATGCTGCCCAAAATCCGCGGGGAGCTGTTCAACCCCAACCGGCCCATCTACACCAAGGTGCGCGACGACATGCCCGCCCGCTACGGCCTGGGGGCCGACGTGGGCAACAGCATCATCGCCGACGGCTGCGTCATTGAGGGCAGCGTGCAGAACTGCGTGCTGTTCCGGGGCGTCAAGGTGGAAAAGGGCGCCAGGCTGGAAAACTGCGTCATTATGCAGGACAGCGTGGTGGGCGCCAACTGCCGCCTGAGCTATGTGGTGGTGGACAAGGACGTTATGATTAAGGAGGACCGTTCCCTCATGGGCTTCCAGTCCTACCCGGTGTTCATCAGCAAAGGCGCCGTCGTCTGACGCCCCGGGCCGCCTGCGGGCGGCCGGCGCAGGTGCGGCAAGGAAGGATGAGAGGAGACATCGTATGAAGGTTTTATATTGCACAAGCGAGGCAAGGCCCTTTGCCGCCACCGGCGGCCTGGCGGACGTGGCCGGTTCCCTGCCCCAGGCCCTGCGGGCCAGGCTCATCGGCTGCCGCGTGGTAATGCCCCTGTATGAGGAGATCCCCCAGAACCTGCGGGACAACATGAAGTTTATCACAAGCCTTTCTGTTCCGGTTGCATGGCGCAGGCAGTACTGCGGCGTTTTCGAGGCCCGTTCCGGCGGGGTGATCTACTACCTCATCGACAACCAGTACTATTTCAAGCGCAAGGGCCTGTACGGCCACTATGACGACGCAGAGCGGTTCGCCTTCCTGAGCCGGGCCGCCCTGGAGATGCTGCCCTACATTGACTTCCGCCCTGACATCATCCACTGCAACGACTGGCAGACGGCTCTGGTTCCCATCTACTACAGCATCTTCTACTCCAACAACGACTGGTACAAGGGCATCAAAACCATCTTCACCATTCACAACATCCAGTACCAGGGCAAGTACGGCAAGGAGCTTCTGGAGGACGTTCTGGGGATTCCCAAGTCTGCCATGCCCGTTCTGGAATACGACGGCTGCGTAAACATGATGAAGGGCGCCATTGAGACGGCCAACCGGGTCACGACCGTAAGCCCCACCTACGCCCAGGAAATTCTGGACCCCTGGTTCTCACACAAGATGGACGGGATCCTGCGGGATCGCTCCTGGAAGCTGAGCGGCATTCTCAACGGCATCGACGTCAACAGCTACAACCCGGAAACAGACAACGACATCTACGCCCATTACTCCGCTGAGGACATGGCGGGCAAGGCCGTCAACAAGCGGGAGCTGCAGAAGCGCCTGAACCTGGCGGAAACCCCGGACGTGCCGCTGGTGGGCATGGTAACCCGCATGGTGGCCCACAAGGGTCTTGACCTGGTGAAGGAAACCCTGGACCAGCTCATGTGGGAGACCAACCTGCAGTTTGTCATTCTGGGCTCGGGCGATTACGAGTACGAGACCTTCTTCCGGGAGATGCAGAACAAGTACCCCAGCCGGCTGTGCGCCTGCTTCGGCTTTGTGCCCGAGCTTTCCCGCAAAATCTACGCGGGCTCTGACATTTTCCTCATGCCCAGCAAGAGCGAGCCCTGCGGCCTTTCCCAGATGATCGCCCTGCGGTACGGCTCCATCCCCGTGGTGCGGGCCACCGGCGGCCTGAAGGATTCCATTCAGGACAGCGGCGACGGCGAGGGCAACGGCTTCACCTTCCAAAGCTACAACGGCGGCGACATGCTCTACGCCATTCACCGTGCGCTGGAGGGCTACGCCCAGCAGGACGGCTGGAAAATCCTGGTAGACCGGGCCATGAAGAGCGACAACTCCTGGGGCCGCTCTGCCAACGAATACATCCGCCTTTACCGCGAGCTTCTCAAGGCCGACTGAGCGGCGGAAATAGTACAAGCAATACGGAAGCGCAGTCTGGCGGGGGTTCCCGCCGGGCTGCGCTTCTTCTGAAAAGGAGGACTTGCCATGAACGAAAACAACCGTTTGGCCGGCGTGAACCTGGTCACCGGGGATCCCCAGCGGCTGGCCGCCTTTTACCGGGACATGCTGGGGGCCCGCCTGGTGGAGGACCACGGCGGCCCGGACCGGATTGAGATTTGGTTCGGGGAACCGGGCGAGGGGAACGTGTACATAGCAGTCCACCGGGAAGAGGGCTACCGCCCCCGGCCGTACCAGGCCTGCCAGGGCTTTGAGCTGCGGGTGGAGCACGCGGACGCCCTCTGCCAGGCGCTGAAGGCCCGGGGCGTGCCCATAGAGGAGGGGCCGCGGGATCTTCCCTGGGGCTACCGCTTCTTCCACATCAAGGACCCTGACGGGAACGGCATCGACCTGGTGCAGAAGCTGTAGCCGCCGGGCTTTCCCCCTTTCCGTGCAATATTCTGCCTGATAAAAATTCATAGAGCTTCCGGTTTTCCCTCATTTTGCAGATCTTTTCCGCAGATTTATGAATCTTCTTGCGCTGTAAAATTCAATTTGCTATAATATAGCAGCGGTATAAATCGAAGAAGCGGGCGGCGTGGCGGGCGTCACCGTGCGGGAGGCCATCCGCTTCGGCGTGGCCAGGGGCCTGTTTTCCAACGAGGCCGGCATGGGCTCCACCCCCCACGCCCACGCGCTGGCTAAGGTGAAGCATCCCTGCGACCAGGGCGTGGCCGCCATGATCGGCGTGTTCATCGACACCTTTGTGGTGCTCACCATGACGGCCCTGGTCATCATTTCCACCGGGGCCTACACCATGACGGACGCATCCGGCGCGGCCCTCACCGGCGCGCCCCTGGCCCAGGCGGCGTTCAACTCGGTGTTCGGCTCTTTCGGCAACATCTTCATTGCCGTCTGCATGCTGTTCTTCGCCTTTTCCACCATCATCGGCTGGTACTTCTTCGGCGAGACAAACGTGAAGTACCTGTTCGGCAAAAAGGCGGTGCCGGTGTACGCGGTGCTGGCCATCGCCTTCGTGCTGCTGGGCTCGGTGATGAAGGTAGACCTGGTGTGGGACCTCACCGACATGTTCAACGGCCTCATGGTCATTCCCAACCTAATCGGCGTGCTGGCCCTTTCGGGGGTGGTGTCCTCCCTTTCCAGGGAATACGACCGGCAGGGGCGGCTCCGCGGGCCGCAGGCGAACGCCGGGCGCCGGGGAAAGTGAATCGGAATCTTTCTTAAATTTCTTAAAAATCAAAAAAAGCCGTATCTTTCTGAATATCTCTTTTAATTTTGCAGGAAGAAGTAAATTATGCTGCAAAATACAGAAAAATCCCGCTGGAAATTCCGCAGGAATGACGATTCTGCGGAAAAGGGTTTACAACGCCCGCCGGATGGGGTATAGTAAGAGAAATAAAAGATTACAGTCGCACGGCTCTGACAAAGGCGTCGGAGATCCCGCTTTGGCGGGGTCGCCGGCGCTTTTTGCTTTTCTGCCGGGCTGTCCGGCAATTATGGAACAGAGGAGGAACCGGGTATGAGCAAGGAAAACCAACAGGGACTGTACAGCCCCCAGTTTGAGCACGACAGCTGCGGGATTGGGGCGGTGGCCAGCATAGAGGGGAAGAAGAGCCACAGCGTGGTAGACGACGCCCTGAAAATTGTAGAGCACCTGGAGCACCGCGCCGGCAAGGACGCAGAGGGGAAAACCGGCGACGGCGTGGGCATTCTGACGCAGATTTCCCACACCTTCTTTTCCAGGGCCTGCCGGGAATGCGGCGTGCCCCTGGGGGGAGAGCGGGAGTACGGCGTGGGCATGTTCTTCCTGCCCCAGAACGAGCTGAAACGGCGGCAGGCCCAGAAAATGTTTGAGGTGATTGTGGAAAAGGAGGGCATGGAATTCCTGGGCTGGCGCACGGTGCCCACCAACCCCCAGGTGCTGGGCCGCAAGGCCCGGGAGTGCATGCCCGTCATCTGCCAGGGCTTTGTGAAAAAGCCGCAGGGGGTGGAAAAGGGCCTGCCCTTCGACCGCAGGCTGTACGTGGTGCGCCGGGTGTTCGAGCAGAGCAACGACAACACCTACGTGCTCTCCCTTTCCAGCCGCACCATTGTGTACAAGGGCATGTTCCTGGTGGGGCAGCTGCGCACCTTCTTCCCCGACCTGCAGTCCCCGGATTACGAGGCGGCCATCGCCATCGTCCATTCCCGCTTTTCCACCAACACTAACCCCAGCTGGGAGCGCGCCCACCCGTACCGGCTTCTGGTGCACAACGGGGAAATCAACACCATCAAGGGCAACGCGGACAAGATGCTCGCCCGGGAGGAAACCATGCGCTCCCCCTGCCTGAGCGCCGACGACATGGCCCGGGTGCTGCCGGTGGTGGACGGGCGCGGCTCGGACTCTGCCATGCTGGACAACACCCTGGAATTCCTCACCATGAGCGGTATGGAGCTTCCTCTAGCGGTGATGATCGCCATTCCCGAGCCCTGGAGCCACAACGACACCATTCCCCAGGAGTGCAAGGATTTTTACCAGTATTACGCCACCATGATGGAGCCCTGGGACGGCCCCGCCTCCATTTTGTTCACCGACGGCGACCAGATGGGCGCCGTGCTGGACCGGAACGGCCTGCGGCCCTCCCGGTACTATATCACCGACGACGGCAGGCTCATCCTCTCCTCTGAGGTGGGCGTGCTGGAGATTCCCGAGGAGCATATCAAAAAGAAAGAGCGCCTGCACCCGGGCAAGCTGCTGCTGGTGGACACCCGCCAGGGGGTGGTGCTGGGCGACAGCCAGGTGAAAGAGCGCTACGCCAGGCGGGAGCCTTACGGCGAATGGCTCAGCAGCAGCCTGGTGCCCCTGGGCGAGCTGAAAATCCCCAACGAGCGCATCCCCTCCTGCACGGGTCAGGAGCGCGCCCGCCTGCAGAAAGCCTTTGGCTACACCTATGAGGAGTACCGGGGCGGCATTTACACCATGGCCCTCGCCGGCAGCGAAGAGATTGGCGCCATGGGCGTAGACACGCCCCTTCCTCCCCTTTCCCGCCAGTACCAGCCCCTGTTCTGCTACTTCAAGCAGATGTTCGCCCAGGTGACGAACCCGCCCATTGACGCTTCCCGGGAAAAGATTGTCACCTCCACCACCGTATACGCCGGGAAGAACGGCAACCTGCTGGAGGAGGATCCCCGGAACTGCCAGGTGCTGAAAATTGACAATCCCATTCTCTCCGACCTGGATCTTCTGAAAATCAAGCATATAGACCGGCCCGGCTTCCAGGTTCAGGTGGTTTCCACCCTGTATTACAAAAGCACCCCCATCGGCCGCGTGCTGGACCAGCTCTTTGTGCAGGTGGACAAGGCCTACCGGGAGGGGGCCAACATCCTGATCCTCTCTGACCGGGGGGTGGACGAAAACCACGTGGCCCTGCCCTCCCTGCTGGCGGTTTCCGCCGTGCACCGGCACCTGGTGCGCACCAAAAAGAGCACGGCCCTCTCCCTTCTGCTGGAATCCGGCGAACCGCGGGAGGTACACCACTTTGCCGCCCTGCTGGGCTACGGCGCCTGCGCGGTGAACCCCTACCTGGCCCACGCCTCCATCGCCCAGCTGATTGAGGACAGCCTTCTCAACAAGGATTACTACGCGGCCGTTCACGACTACGACCAAGCGGTGCTGCAGGG
>DVMK01000179.1 GCA_018715025.1 Candidatus Caccousia avistercoris | reverse complement strand
CCGTCCGAAAATGCCGTGGGGCATGATCGCGTTATGGGCGGAGGGTTGCTCTTGGTCTGCCGGGTGCTACCGGGCCGGTATTCCGTCCACTCTCCGGTTCCTTCAGCAGTATTGATCTATTGACATTTTTTTGTTCCTCTTGTCTTGAGGTCTGGTACCAGTATACCGGGGCTATGTGAAGATGGGATGATGGAAAAAAGAACAGAGATCCACTTTTTTATGAATACTTTATGAAATCATGCGGGAGAATTTCAAAGGTTTTGACGCTTCGTGAGGAATCCCGCCTTTCTTTTTGCCCATGCGCCCCGCCCTTCCCCGGCAAACCTGTTTTTTACCTCCTGTTTTGGTTCCATTATACCGGGCCGGCCAACCTGTTTATGACAGAAAAAAGCCGCCTTTTCCCGTGGGGGAAAGGCGGCCGCAGGCTTATGCGTTTTCTCCGCAGCCCTGCAGGATGCGGACGCCCTGTTCCCGCAGGGGCAGCAGGACGCTTTCGGGGGTATGCCAGTCGGTAATGAGGCCGTCCAGCTCGGCTGTGGGGGCGATGAGGCTCAGGGAGTCGTCGCCGAATTTGGTGTGATCCAGAAGCACATAGCTCTCTTTGCAGTTCTGCATAATCATGCGCTTCAGCTTGGCCTCCTGCACGCTGGGGGTGGTAAAGCCGTGCTCTGCGGTAAGGTGGTTGCCGCTGATGAACCCCTTGTCGAAGAACATGGATTTCAGCATATTTTCTGCAAACGGCCCTGTGCAGGAGAGAATCCGGTGGCGCAGCTCCCCGCCGATGAGGATCACGGGAATATCCTCCGCCTCCGCCAGCTCCAGCGCAATATTCACCCCGGTGGTGGCCACCATCAGGTGACGCTTGGCGCCGGTGCGGATGAGCCGGGCCAGCTGGATGGTGGTGGTGCCGCAGTCGAGAAACACCGCGTCCCCCTCCGCAATGCAGCCGTAGGCGGCCTTGGCAATGGCAATTTTCTCCAGAAGCTGAACGGGCTCCTTCTCCTTGTGGGAAAATTCCCGCAAGGATCCATAGGCGCTTACCGCGCCGCCCCAGGTGCGCCGTATGAGTCCTTCCTCCTCCATGGTAGACAGCAGCTTCCGCACAGACACCTCGGAAAGGCTGAAGGTGGCACTCAGCTCTGCCACTGAGACGGAGGAACGGCTTTCCAGCAGCCTCAAAATATAATTACGTCTGTCCTCTGCCAGCATAGCCTACACAATCCTTTCTTTCTTTTATCGTTCCTGCCGCCCGGCCCGCTGCTCCGCCAGAAGCAGATCCACCATGCGGCCATAGCTTTTTACTCCATCCTCCTGCCGGTTTACCTTCAAATAGGTGTCGTTCACCGCGGAGGAAATCTCCGCCACGGGCCCCTCAAACTGGGCCCAATAGGCAGAGTTGGCGGCCAAATCCCGCCGGACGCCTTCGTCCAAACGGCTGTAAATCTGCGAGGCCGTCTCCGCATCGGCGGAGTACAGGGCGTTGTTGGCATAGATAAAGGCCAGCATATAGCCGGAGTAGCGCAGCTCGTCCTCTTTGCTGTGGGTGCAGGCCAGGTAGCCGATGAAGTTGGCCTCGTCCTCCCGCATGAACCCCCGCAGGTGCGAAAGCTCGTGGCACATGGTAGAGGGGATGGAGTAGTCCGGCACGTCGGTGTTCACGTTGGCCTCAAAGGTAAAGGGGAAAAACACTCCCGTAATGTTGCACCAGGACATCAGGCGCGAACAAACCACAGGCTTGGGCGCGCCGTACCCGGCGGTGAGCAGAGGATATTCCGCCGCCAGGGTGTCAAACGCTTGCCGGGCGCTCTGGCCCAGGGCCGAAAAGTCCTTCGTCAGGGTCATGACCCCGCCGGAGTCCTCCTCCAGGCCGGGGCGAAGCCCGTTCAGCTGTTCCACAAAAGTCATGCAGAGCTGTTCCAGCTCCTCCTGGGAAGAATCCTGTACCGGCAGGCCGCAGGTTTGAGCAAAGGTGTCGCGGGAATAGTTGACGCCGCAGTTTACCGTAAACAGCAGGAACAAAATCCCCGCCGTGCAGGCCAGCCCGCTGAGGGAAGAAAGCGCCGCCCGCTTCCGCTCCCCCTTTTTCCGGATCAGAAGCACAATGCGCCATACCAGCCAGGCGGGGCAGAACAAAACCAGCCCTGCCACCAGAACCTCTGCCAGGGAAAAGGGGAAAAGCCCGCTGAGAAAATTGCCGGCGTGGGAAATGACGCGGTACGGCCCGGTGGCGTACCACTCGGCAAAGCCGGGTACAAATTCCGCCAGCACCAGCAGCAGGGCCGCCGCAGGAAAACACAGCAGCAGCCAGGGCCACCGCTTCCTTTTGTTTTTCATGCCATCATACCTCCAGGCAGGGCCCCGCCCGCCTGCCGCGCGCTGCGGCGCGCTCTGCGGGGCCTGTGCGATTTATTATAGCAGGTTTTGCACCAAATGAAAAGAAAGGGAAGAAAAATTCCTGTACACCAATGCTTACCCTTAGTGGGCAAAGGGAGAAAGCGCCGGACGGGGCGAAAAAGCAGGCGCTGGGTGTGTTCTCGTCCTTGGCAGGCGACAGCCTGCCTTCGTCCTGCGGCCTTCCCAGCCCCAGTTTTTCTCACCCGTCCGGTCCCTGGGA
>DVMK01000178.1 GCA_018715025.1 Candidatus Caccousia avistercoris | reverse complement strand
ACATCTACTATAAGGGCATTGGAGCCCTGGAAATATCCAAAGTAACTTCATCAAAGCAAGAATAAGAAAAACGGCATAGCCGAAGCTATACCGTTTCTCTCTTGCCCCACGATGTTTTCTTATCGGGAAGCCCCCTGCGGGGGGCCTCCCTTTTTATGCTGGAAACAGGCGGGGAAGCATATTGGGGGCTTCGGAAGCGGCCTCTTCCCCCAACATGCGTTTTTGGCCGGATTACGAGAACTCCGCGCACAGGCGGCTGACGAAGGCCTTGGCAGGCCGCAGCTCTTCCAGGCCGGCGAAATTGTCCCGGTACACCTCTATGACGCAGTCCCCCTGGTAGCCGGTTTCCCGCAGCATGGCGCACAGGCGGCGGAAGTCCATCTCTCCCCGGCCCGGCAGCAGGCAGTCGGCCCCTGGCGCATTGTCGTTGATGTGCAGGTGGACAAGCCTGTCCCCCATGGCGCGGCACATGGCGTAGGGATCCTCCCCCGCCCGGACCGCCTGCTTTATGTCCAGCACAAAGGCGCATTCGCCCCCTGTTTTCTCTTTCATGCGGGAGACAAAGGCGGCGCTCTCGCTGCGGTACTGGTTCACGTTCTCCTGGGCCACGGTGATCCCGTAGCTTTTCCCCAGCCAGAACAGGCGCAGATAGCGTTCCACGTAGTCGTCCTCGGTAAGCTTTCCGGCCTGGTACCCCTTTTGGCCGTGCAGCACTAAAATTTCTGCCTCAAGGGCGCAGGCGGCCTCGAAGTACCGCTTGTAAAAATCCAGCCCGTCGTCCACCCGGCGGCGGTATTCGGAAAAAAACAGAATCCCCTCCATGCCGGAGGTGAAGGGATGGATGGACTTGATGCAGGCCTCCGTCCCCCGCAGCAGCTTCTGCAGCTGTTTCAAAAAAGCAGGGCTCAGCTCGCTGAATGTATTGAAGAAAATCTCGAACACCTTAAAATCCATGGAAAGCAGCTTTTCCAGGGATTTTTCCACCTCAAGCGGGTAGAGGCAGGCGGTTGAAATTCCGGTGCGCATTTGCCTTCACTCCTCTCTGTCGTCCCAACGCACAGGCGGGGTCGGGCGCCCCGCTTTCCCATCTTACCATATCTTCCTCCGTTTTTCCACACCCAAGACGCGCCCCAGCCCTTGATTCCCACAGGGTTTTCGCTTATAATACCCTTAGTGGACAAGCCGAAAGGCGCACTGCGTCCCCTTCCCCCCTGGGGTGGGGGACTTTTCCTGACAATTCTGATTACGTAACGGGAGCGAAATCCTATGGCTTTATTCAGCGCCAGCAACCTGCAAAAATCCTTCGGCACCGACGTTATTTTCAGCGGGGCCTCCTTTGAAATACAAGAGAATGATCGCATTGGCCTGGTGGGCGTAAACGGTTCGGGTAAAACCACCCTGTTCCGCGTGCTCACCGGGGATCTGCCCAGCGACGGCGGCGAGATTTACAAATCCAACGCCGCGGTGCTGGGCTACATGGAGCAGCATGTATGCCGCGACCTGGAAAAAAGCGCTTACAGCGAGGTGCTCACGGTGTTCGCCCCCCTGCTGGCCATGGAGCAGGAGCTGGAAGAGATTAACCAGCGCCTGCAGGCCAGGGCCGGCAGCCTGGACGAGCTCATTGAACGGCAGGCCCACCTGACAGAACAGTTCGCGCGGGAGGGCGGCCTCACCTGCCGCGCCAGGGCGCGTTCCGCCCTGCTGGGCCTGGGCTTTGACGACAGCCAGATGGCCCAGCCCATCGGCGTGCTCAGCGGCGGGCAGAAGGCCAAGCTTCAGCTGGCGAAAATGCTGCTGAGCGGGGCCAACCTTCTTCTGCTGGACGAGCCCACCAACCACCTGGACATTGCCAGCGTGGAATGGCTGGAGGATTTTCTCCGCTCTTACCACGGGGCCTTTCTGGTCATTTCGCACGATCGGTATTTCCTGGACCGCATCACCACCCGCACCTTCGAGATGGAAAACGGCAGGCTGAGCCTGTACAAGGGGAATTACACCGCCTACCTGGCACAGAAGGAAGAAAACAACCTGGCCCTGCGCCGGAAGTACGACAACACCAAGCGGGAGATCGCCCGGCTTGAGGGCATTGTGGCCCAGCAGCGCCAGTGGAACCGGGAAAAGAACATTAAAACGGCAGAAAGCAAGCTGAAGGTTATCGACCGCCTGGAAAGCACCCTGGAAAAGCCGGAGGAAGCGCCGGAGACCCTGCGCTTTGACTTCGCCATTCGCCAGAGGGGCGGCAACGACGTGCTCATGACGGAAGACCTGGGCTTGGCCTTTGGGGAAAAGCGCCTGTTCCGCAAGGTGAACCTGCATGTCCGCCGGGGAGAACGGGTGTTTCTCATCGGCCCCAACGGCTGCGGCAAAACCTCCTTTTTGAAAACGCTGCTGGGCATTTACAAGCCCACCGAGGGGGAGGTGCGCTTCGGCACAGGCATAGACGTGGGCTATTACGACCAGATTCAGGCCAATCTGGATATGGACAAAACGGTGATCGATGAAATCTGGGACGCCTACCCACGCATGACCCAGACAGAGGTGCGCAACGCCCTGGCGGTGTTCCTCTTCAAGGGGGAGGACGTGTTCAAGCCGGTTTCCGCCCTTTCGGGCGGGGAGCGGGCCCGGGTGCTGCTTCTGCGGCTCATGCTGTCGCAGGACAATTTTCTTCTTCTGGACGAGCCCACCAACCACCTGGACATTTCCTCCTGCGAAGCGCTGGAGGACGCCCTGCAGGGCTACGAGGGCACCCTGTTCATCGTCTCGCACGACCGGTACCTGATCAATAAAATCGCCGACAAGGTGTACTGCCTGGAGGAGGAGGGCGCCTCCTGTACCCTGGGCGGCTACGACGATTACCTGGAGGCGGTAAAGGAGAAGAAAAAGGCCGAGCTTCCCGCCGGACAGCCGGAACCGCCCAGGGCCAGCGAGTACCGGGCGCGGAAAGAGCAGCAGGCCGCCCTGCGGAAGGACAGGGCCGCCCTGCGCCGCCTGGAAGCCGGCATTGAGGAGGCGGAGGCCGCCGCCGCCGCGCTGGAGCAGCAGCTTTGCCAGCCGGAAACCGCCAGCGACTACGAGGCGGTGGCGGAGCTTTCCCGCCAGCTGGAGGAACAGCGCGCCAAAAGCGAAGAGCTGTTCCTTCAGTGGACCGAGCTTTCTGAAAAGCTGGAAGCCGCCGGGGAACAGGCAGAAAAATAGGAGGGTTTCCCCTCCTAACGTTCCCCGGTGCGGGGGGGCTATTCCGGCCTCAGGCCTTGAAGGGCTCGATTTCCTTCAGGAAATCCCCGGCGGCGTCGCTTTCTACCTCAAGGGTGACAGGCTTGGAAAGATCCAGGCTGAACACGCCCATGATGGATTTGGCGTCGATCTTGTACTTGTCGGTGGTCAGGTTGATCTGAAAATCATATTTGTTGGTGATAGAGACAAATTTCTTTAC
>DVMK01000177.1 GCA_018715025.1 Candidatus Caccousia avistercoris | reverse complement strand
GTTTCCGCGGAAAGAAACTGGAAACCGTCTCACTGCAAACTGGCAGGGTACCTACAGTTGAGCCGGCAGTAACGAAAGAATAACTAATCTATGAGTGCTGGGTTGTTGGCACTCTTTTTGTTTATTCTACTAGCTCTGGGGTTCGCCGACAAAAATTGGTTAAATACTCCCGACAAAATATGGTCGCGATCTCCCGGCTCCAACAGGTCAGAGCGGCCGCCCGCAGGCTCGTGATCACATGGGGGGAGAAGATGGGAAAAACTGAAAATTGGCGTCATCGGTGCAGGCGGGCTCGCCGTAACCTCAGACACGGCCCACGGGAGCAATATTTTGTGGACGTCCCCGGAGAAATCAGCCTGGTAGGATTCGACAAGTCGGACAAATTCGGCGAGGTGTTCCGCAGAATCACCACCGTAGACGTGAACATTGACGCCATGGTGCAGTACGCCTGCTGGTACCTTTCCGCCTGCCTGAACGGCAACGCGCCGAAGCTGCCCGCGAAAATTCAAATCAGCACCACTATTGTGGACAACCATACGGTACGTCCGCTTTAACAGGAAGATCAGGGGGGAAAGGAATGCCGGAAGTCGTGACAATGGGGGAAACCATGGCGGTTATGGCCCCCACAGAGCCAGGGCCCCTTCGCTATGTTGCCAGCTACCGCCTGCGGATGGCGGGCGCGGAGAGCAACCTGGCGGTGGGCCTGTGCAAGCTGGGCCACACCGCCGGGTGGATCAGCCGCCTGGGGGACGATGAAATGGGGCGCTTTGTCCTCAACGCCGTGCGGGCCGAGGGGGTGGACACCCGGTTTGTCCGGTGGGACGACGCCCACCGCACCGGCCTCATGCTGAAAGAGATGGGGGCCAGGGAAACCAGGGTTTACTATTACCGGGAAAATTCGGCGGCCAGCCGGCTGGATGAGGACGCGCTGGACGAAAAGTACCTGAAGGGAGCGTCGGTGCTTCATCTGACAGGCATCACCCCCGTCCTCAGCGAAAGCTGCGCCCGCGCGGCAGACAGGGCGGCGCAGCTGGCAGAGAAGCACGGCGTGCCGCTGAGCTTCGACCCCAACATCCGCAAAAAGCTGTGGCAGGGCAGGGATTACCGGGAAAGGCTTCGCCGCCTTCTGTTTTCCGCCCGGATTGCGCTGCTGGGCGTGCAGGAGGCGGAGGAGCTGCTGGGCACAGGGGAGCCGGAGGCGGTTGTCCGCCTGCTGCGCGAAAAGGGGGCGGAGTGGATAGCCCTGAAAAACGGGGCGGAAGGCGCGTGGGTGGCGGATCGCAATACCCTGGAGAAAATATCGCCCTTCCCCTGCCGGGCGGTGGATCCCATTGGGGCCGGGGATGCGTTTAACGCGGGCTTCCTGGCCGGTATTCTGGAAGGGCGCAGCGTAGCCGACTGCGGCCGCATGGGCTGTATTGCCGGCGCTATGGCCACGGAAACGCCCGGCGACGTGGAAGGGCTGCCCAGCCGGTGGCAGCTGCTGATGCACCTGGAGAACCGGCAGGAAACGTTCCGGTAAGCTGCGCGCCCCTGCGGCTGTTTCCCAATGGCGAAAGGATGGAGGAGATACGGATGGATTTACGGAAGATAGTAACAGAGAACCCTATTTTGGCGGTGTTGCGCAAGGTGCCCTTTGCGCACACCATCCCCATGGCCGGCGCGATCCTGTCGGGCGGGGTAAGCTTTTTTGAGGTGGCGCTCAATTCAGAGCGGGCCCTGGAACAGATTTCCCTGCTGCAAAGCGAGTTTTCCGGCCGGGCGTGGATCGGCGCAGGCACGGTGCGCACGGCCGCCATGGCGGCCGAGGCGGTCAGGGCGGGCGCGCAGTTCCTTCTTACGCCCTGCGCCGACGAGGAGGTGCTGGCCTACTGCCAGGAAAATCAGATTCCCCTGCTGCCCGGTGCGCTGACCCCCACAGAAATTTCCGCCTGCCTGCGCCATGGGTTTTCCACCATCAAGCTTTTTCCGGCCGACGCCATGCCGAAGGGCTATGTCAAAAATCTGAAGGGCCCTCTGGACGGTACGGAGTATGTGGCGATGGGGGGCGTGAACGCGCAGAACCTTCTCAGCTTTTTTCAGCAGGGCTATTTGGGTGTGGGAATGGGCAGCAGCCTTCTGCCGAAGGAAGCAGCCGCCGCAGGGGACTGGGAGGCCTGCGCCGGTCATGTGGCGTCCATGCTGGCTCAGATCCAGGCGTGGAAGGGCCAAAAATAAGAGGGAGGGAGTTTTTTGAAAATTACCAAGGTGAGCACCTACCTGGTGCGCCCCCGCTGGGGGTTTGTGAAGATTGAAACGGACGAAGGGGTGTGCGGCTGGGGCGAAGCCGTCCTGGAAGGGCATGCCCGCACCGTGCTCAGCTGTGTGGAGGAGATGAAGGATTACCTTCTGGGGGCGGATCCCAGCCGGATTGAAGATATTTGGACCGTTCTGTACCGCGCCGGCTTCTACCGGGGGGGCGGCGTTCTTATGAGCGCCATTTCCGGGATTGACCAGGCCCTGTGGGACATTAAGGGGAAGGTTTTCCGCGCGCCGGTTTACGAGCTGCTGGGCGGCGCGTGCCGGCAGAAAATGCGCGTCTACTCCTGGGTGGGCGGCGACCGGCCGGCCGACGTGGGGGCGGCGGCGAAGCAGAAAAAGGACGAGGGCTTCACCGCGGTGAAGATGAACGCCACAGAAGAGCTTCAGATGATCGATTCCTACGACAAAATTGACGCGGTTTTGGAAAGGGTGGCGGCCATCCGGGAATCCTGCGGGAAATATTTCGGCATCGCCATCGATTTTCACGGGCGCGTCCATAAGCCTATGGCGAAGGTGCTGGCCAAAAAGCTGGAGGAGTTCGACCCCATGTTCCTGGAAGAGCCTGTGCTGTGCGAGAATATGGAGAATTTCCGCGAGATCGCCGCGGCCTGCAACGTGCCGATTGCCACGGGGGAACGGCTTTTCTCCAAATGGGATTTCAAGCGCCTGCTGCAGGCCGGCGGCGTGGATATTATCCAGCCGGATCTGTCCCATGCGGGCGGCATCACCGAGGTGAAAAAGATTGCCGCCATGGCCGAGGCCTACGACGTGGCCCTGGCCCCCCACTGCCCCCTGGGCCCCATTGCCCTGGCAGCCTGCCTGAATGTGGACGCCGTCAGCTACAACGCCGTCATTCAAGAGCAGAGCATCGGCATCCATTACAATGTGGGGAAAAGCGTGCTGGACTATGTGAAGAACCAGGAGGACTTTGTGTTCACCGACGGGTTTGTGCAGCTTCCCGTGCGGCCCGGGCTGGGGGTGGACGTTCGCGAAGAGCTGGTGGAAGAGGAAAACAAGACGCCGCACAACTGGAAAAACCCTGTGTGGCGGCATGCGGACGGCTCGGTTGCCGAGTGGTAAAGGGCGCTGCTGCGCAAAGTGAGTGAAGCGATTCTTTGGATTTTTGCTAATTCTTTTTTTGGAAATCCATTGATGTTTTCAACGCCTCTGCGCCAGGCCGGAACGGCGGTACTGCCCGGGGCTGACCTGGAAGTAGCGGCGGAACGCGCCGGAAAAGTGCTCAATGGAGGAATACCCCAGTTCCTCTGAAATTTCTGTGATGCTCTTTTGACTGTCAGACAAAAGAAGGAGGGCTGCTTCCATGCGGCCCTCCAGCTTTTTTTGCTGGAAGGTCTTTCCGTAATGGCGCTTGATGAGCCGTTCCGTCTGCCGGGGGCTGAGGCTCAGCCGGGCAGAAAGCTCCTGCAGGGTGGCGCGGTGGTATTCGTAGAGGAAGTATTCCTCCATAATAATGGGGGCCTCCTCGGCGGGGGAGAAAAAGGCGCGGCCCTGCCCGGCTGGCTGGCTTTCCCCGTTTCTGGCCAGCGTCACCAGCAGCTGCTTCAGAAGGGATTCGGCGTAAATCTCGCAGCCGGGCTGTTCCTCCTGGATTTCCTGGAACAGCCGCCGGATGATCGGCCCCGCCTCCCCGGCGTTTTCCAGGAACAGGGACGGCGCCTGCTCCAATAATCTGCCAATGAGGGAAGCGGGGGCCTCCTGAGAGGGGGCCCTCGTTTTTTGCCGCCGCACTTTCAGGTAAATGCAGTATTCGCACATAGGGTCGGCGGGCTCTGGCCATTGGGCATGCTGAATGTGCGGGCCGGTAATGTACAGGCAGCCCGCCCGCAGGGGGCGGACCTTTTCTTCCACCTGGGCGAAGCCGGCCCCCTGGGAAATGTAGTGGATCTCGTAGCTGCCGGCCCCGTGGGAGTGGCTGGGGATGGACCGGTGGAATTCCTCGTAGACAAGGTGTACCACGGTGAAGGCCAAATCCTCCGCAGAAAAGAATAAACTGCCCTTGTTGCAGATGATCTGCATACAGGCTTCTCCCCCTTCCCTGAAACGCTCCTTCCCGCCTGCGGCCCGCCGGCGTCTGCCTGCGCTGACACGACATGGCGGCCGAAAGGTGGGCGGAAAATACTCTAACGGTTTTCTTTCCCGTTTTTTATAATATTTTATATTAGTATAGCAAAAATCTTGTACAATCGCTATGGTCTTGAAAAGAAAAATGCAAAGGAGAGAGAAACCATGAAAATGAAGGGAGCCGTTCTTCCGGGCAACAGCACGGTGGAACTGAGAGAATTTGAAATTCCGAAGCCCGGGCACGGGCAGGTGCTCATCCAGACCAAGGCCACCACCATCTGCGGCAGCGACATCCGCTGCATTTACAAGGCCCATGTGGGCAAGGGGCCTGAGGGATACATTCCCGGCACGGTGGCGGGCCACGAGCCCTGCGGGGTGATTGTGGAGGAGGGGGAAGGCCTGCGAAGGTTCCACAAGGGCGACCGGGTGATTGTTTACCACATTTCCGGCTGCGGCGTTTGCAACGACTGCCGGCGCGGCTACTATATTTCCTGCAAGAGCGAATTCCGGCAGGCCTACGGCTGGCAGCGGAACGGGGGCATGGCGCCCTATATTCTGGCGGAGGAGAAGGATCTGATCGCCCTGCCGGATGAATTGACCTACAAGGACGGCGCGCAGGTAGCCTGCGGGTTCGGCACCGTGTATGAGGCCATTGAGAAGATAGGCGTCTGCGGGAACGACGCCGTGCTGGTCACCGGGTTGGGCCCTGTGGGGCTGGCCGCGCTGATGCTGGCCAAGGCCATGGGGGCCAACCTGCGCATTGGGGTAGAGGGCAACCCCTACCGGATTTCGCTGGCGAAGAAGCTGGGGCTGGCCGACTACGTGTTTTCCCCAGAGGAGGCCTTCGACCGGATTATGGAGGTAACCGGCGGGAAGGGCGTGGAGCGCTCCATTGACGCCAGCGCCAGCGATTCCGGCCGGCAGCTGGCGATCCGCGCCGCCAGGGAATGGGGGAAGATTGCGTTTGTAGGGGAGGGCGGCACCTGCACCTTCCAACCCAGCCCGGACATCATCCACGGGCAGAAGACGATCTACGGCTCCTGGGTTACCTCCCTGTGGAGGATGGAGGAGCTGGTGGAACGGCTGGTGCGGTGGGGAATCCACCCGGAAGACCTTATCACCCACGAATTCCCTCTGGACGAGGCCGGCCAGGCCTACCAGCTGATGGCCAGCGGCAGCTGCGGCAAGGTGGCCGTCGTGTTTGACTGAACCATGAGAAAGGAAGAAAGCGCTGTGAAATACACCGTTCCGCAAGAGGAAATTCCCCGCCGCAGGCTGAATACCGGGGATGAGATACCGGCCGTCGGCCTGGGCACCTTTGGCTCAGACCGGTATTCCGCCGCACAGGTGGCCGAAGCGGTGTACGGCGGGATCCGGGGCGGCTACCGGCTGATTGACTGCGCCGCCGTCTACCAGAACGAGGCGGAGATTGGCCTTGCGCTGGAACGGGCCATGGGGGAGGGCATGGTTTCCCGGGAAGATCTGTTCCTGGTTTCCAAGGTTTGGAACGACATGCATGAGGAAGGGCAGGTGCTGGCCGCCTGCCGGAAAAGCCTGCGCGACCTGAGGCTTCGTTACCTGGACCTGTACCTGGTACACTGGCCCTTTCCCAACTATCACGCGCCCGGCTGCGGCGGGGATTCCAGAAACCCGGATTCCCGGCCCTTTTCCGCCGGGGAGTTCCTCTCGGTGTGGCGGCAGTGCGAGCAGCTGGTGGAGGAGGGGCTGGTGAGAAACATCGGCATGTCCAACATGACCATCCCCAAGCTGCAGGCCGTGCTTCCCCAGTGCCGCATCCAGCCTGCCGCCCTGGAGATGGAGCTGCACCCCAGCTTTCAGCAGCCGGAACTGTTCCGCTTCGCCGTAGAGCACGGGATCCAGCCCATCGGCTACTGCCCCATCGGTTCCCCCTCCCGGCCGGAGCGTGACCGCGCCAGCGGGGACATAGCGGACATGGAGATGCCGGAAATCCGCGAAATTGCGGAAAGGCATGGGATTTCCCCCGCCCTGGTGTGCCTGAAATGGGCGGTCCAGCGGGGACAAATCCCCATTCCCTTCTCTGTGGCAGAGGAGCAGTACATGGAAAACCTGCGCTGCGCCGCAGGGGATCCGCTGACGGAGGAGGAGATGGGGAAGATACAGAGGGCGGATAAAAACTGCCGCCTGATCAAAGGGCAGGTGTTCCTGTGGCCCGGCGCAGAGGACTGGCGGGCCCTGTGGGACATGGACGGAACCATTGCACAGTGAATACGGCAGGCAGGGCGGACGCGCGGCGTTCCGCCCTGTTTTTCTGCCCGGGCAAAATAAAATGTGAAAAATATTCACCATACCGCGCTGGATCTCTCTGCTACAATAAAAGGAAAAAGAGGGAGGAGAAAGGAATGGAACAGAAGCGGAAAGAGACGCTCCGGCAGTTTGAAGGCTTCCTGCTGCAGGAGGAGCGGGAAGCCTCAACCATAGAAAAGTACGTGAGGGACGCCGGCCGGTACCTGGACTGGCTGGCGGGGGAGCCGCCCGCCAAGGAAAACGCCCTGCGCTGGAAGGGCTGTCTGGCCGCCGGGCGGTATTCCCCCTCCGCGGTGAACGCCATGCTGGCGGCGGTGAACAAGCTGTTCCTGTTTCTGGGCCAGCCCGACAGCCGGGTGAAGTACCTGCGGGTGCAGCGGCAGCTGTTCCGCGGCCCAGAGCGGGAGCTCACCCGGCAGGAGTATCTGCGCCTGCTGAACGCCGCCCAGGCCCGCGGCAGGGAACGGCTGGCCCTGCTCATGGAGAGTATCTGCGCCACGGGGATCCGGGTGTCGGAGGTGAAGTACCTCACGGTGGAAGCCGCCCGGGCAGGCAGGGCCCAGGTAGCCCTGAAGGGGAAGATCCGCACCATCCTGATTCCCGGCAAGCTGTGCCGGAAGCTGCTGAAATATGCCCAAAAGCAGAAAACCGCCTCCGGCGAGATTTTCCTCACCAGAAGCGGAAAGAGTATGTCCCGAAGGCAGATATGGGCCGAGATGAAGTCCCTGTGCCGCCGGGCCGGGGTGGCGGCCAGCAAGGTGTTTCCCCACAACCTGCGCCACCTGTTCGCCAGAACCTTCTACAAGGCCTGCCGGGACGTGGCCCGCCTGGCCGACGTGCTGGGCCATTCCAGCATGGAAACCACACGCCTCTACCTGGTCTCCACCGGCGCCGAGTATCTGCGCCAGCTGGAGCGCCTGGGACTGCTCTGTTAAATAATATTTGTTACGAAATTAATATTCTGATTAAATCAGGCGGCATCTCCCTCAAAAACCGCTCTGCAATGCGAAAAAAGTGAGAAAAAGGGAAATCGTCTCTGTTCCGCGCAGAAAAATGGGCGCAAAAAAGCAAAGACCAGTCAGGAAGAAGCCCCTGGCTGGCCTTATTTTCCATGCCAATATTGCCGATATATCCCTTGTAATCCTTTGGCCAGTGTGATAAAATGTGTACGATTAGCAGACGCAGCGACAGATTACGCGGTTTGTAATTGACAGAATATTAATTTCGTAAAAATTAAGGAGAGGCCATGGGCACCAAAAAATACAGAGAGGGGACGGTAGCAGGCGCGGAAACCGGTGTGGCGCTGACCCAAGAGATAATTGAGGATTTCCTTGCCGGTTTGGCGGAAAAAGGCTATGTGCCGGGTACGCTGGAGCGCTACCGGCAGAGCCTGGAGCAGCTGCGGGCGTCCCTCACCGGGGAAAAGCGGATCGGCAAGGGGACGCTGGCCCTTTGCCGCCGTCAAATGCTGGAGGACGGCTACGCGCCCCGCACGGTAAACCTGCGGATCTCGGCGGCCAACAGCCTGTTGGAAGCTCTGGGCCTGCGGGAATACCAGCTCATCGACCAGGTGAAGCCCCCCAAGGGCGGCACGCCGCAGATTACCCGGGCAGAGTACCTGCAGCTTCTGCGCGCCGCCCGGCAGCTGGGGCGTGAGCGGGCCTACCTGCTGGCCAAGCTGTTCGCCAGCACAGGGCTGCCCCTGCAGGAGCTTCCCAAGGTGACGGTGGAGGCTGTGCAGGCGGGCGCAGTTTTGGCGGGGGAAGACCACCGGTTCCGCATTCCCGCCTGCCTGCAGCGGGAGCTGCTGCAGTACGCCCGGCGAAACGGCCTGCTTCGCGGCCCCGTGTTCCTCACCAGGGAAGGCGGGCCCATGAGCCGCTCCAATGTTACCGCGGGCCTTCGCCAGCTGTGCGCCGCAGCCGGCCTGCCGGAGGAAAAGGGCTCCCCCCGCTGCCTGAAGCAGCTGTACCAGTCCACCAGAGAGCAGATTGAGTCCAACATCAGCCTTTTGGTGGAACAGGCCCAGGACAGGCTTCTGGAGGCAGAGCAGGCTTCCATCGGCTGGCAGGAGAACAGCCTTCCCGCCGCCAGGCAGCGGAGGGCGTAGAGGAAAAGAGGAAGGGAGGGGTCAGCATGGAAAAAGCAGTAACCTTTGCAGTAGCCGCCTACAATGCGGAAAAATATCTGGACACATGCCTCTCCTCCTTCCTGTGTCCGGAGGTTTTGGGGCAGATAGAGGTGCTTGTGGTGGACGACGGCTCCACCGACGGCACGGCGCAGATCGCCCGCCGGTTTTGCAAGCAGCACCCCGGCGTGTTCCGCCTTCTCTCTCAGGAAAACAAGGGGCACGGCGGCGCGCTGAACACGGCCTTTGCCCAGGCGGCGGGAAAATACCTGCGGCCTGTGGATGCCGACGACTGGGTGGTGACAGAAAACCTTCCCCGCTATGTGCAGGCCCTGAACAGCGCAAAGGCCGACGCGGTGATCACCAGCTACCACACGGTGGACATGGTTTCTGGGAAAAAGAGGGCGTTCTCCTGTGAATGCGAAAAGGCCGGGCGGGAGAATTCCCTGATCGAATTGATGGAGGTTTACGATTCCATTGCCCCCTGCTGTTCCTTTCACGGCATTACATACCGGGCAGAGCTGTACCGGGCCAGCGGGCTGCGGCTGTCAGAGCATATCTTTTATGAGGATCAGGAATATGCGGCCCTTCCCTTCTTTCAGGTGAAGTCCGTGCAGATTCTTCCTCTTTTCCTGTACCAATACCAAATCGGCAACGGCGAGCAGAGCGTAGCCTTCCACAACCAGGTGAAGCGGATTTCCCACATTGAGCAGGTGGTGCTGCGGATGATGGAATATAAGCGGGGGATTCCCGCCCCCTCTCCCGGCAGCCTCTCTTATTATTTTGAAAAGCTCGCCACCACGACGGTGAGCTACCACGCCACCGCCCTGCTGAAAAATCCCCACAAGCGGGAAGGCCGCCGTCAAAGCGCCCTCTTCTTCGCAGAAGTGGAGCAGCAGGAGCCGGAGGTAAACCGCCGGATCTCCCGCAAGCTGAAAACGCTGCGGCTGTTCAGCCGCCTGCACCTTTCCCCCGTGCTGTACCAGCGCCTGCTGGATTCCGGGGTGTACAAGCGGGTGCGGGGCTGGTGGAGGAAGTGAAAAATGACTCCAAATTTATATATTTGCAGTACTTATTACCATGTCTTGATTACAATTTGCAAAGTCGTTGTAAATAAACAACAGGCAGATATTGTCCTTTGCGATGATATTCCTGAGACTCAGAAATTACAAATTTCCCTTATTCAGTCGAACTACTTTGCGAATGTAATT
>DVMK01000176.1 GCA_018715025.1 Candidatus Caccousia avistercoris | reverse complement strand
TCCCAGGGACCGGACGGGTGAGAAAAACTGGGGCTGGGAAGGCCGCAGGACGAAGGCAGGCTGTCGCCTGCCAAGGACGAGAACACACCCAGCGCCTGCTTTTTCGCCCCGTCCGGCGCTTTCTCCCTTTGTCCACTAAGGGTATGAACGGCAACAGTATCATGCCCAAGGGCGGCTGAGAAAACCGTCCCTTTGCCGGGCGGCAAGGGTAAAATTTTAAAAACAAGAATTATTCTTTATTTTATGGTATTCATTATAGCACCCTTTGGAGGGAAATGCAAGCGGAAAAAGGAAAAATCAGAAAAATCTCTCTTTTGGGAAGGGAAGCAAGGGCCAGGGGGAATTTTCTTACGATTTCATAACATTTCCGTCAGGTGCGTTGCATTGGAAAATAAAGCGTGATACAATGAACCAATAGAAAACCAGGAAGGAGGCGCGCCCCATGAAAGCGCTGCAAAGCGCGGCGGCATTGCTGCTGTGCCTTTTTTTCGTGCTGCCCTTTGCGGGCTGCAGCCGGGAAGAGGAATCGAACGCGGGAAAAAGCTTTACCTACCACCTGACGCGGGAACCGTCCACCCTGGACCCCCAGATTGCCCAGGGAGAGGATGCGGCGGTGGTGATTAACGCCCTGTACGAGGGGCTGGCCCGGCTGGACGAGGACGGGAACGCCGTGCCCGGCGCGGCGGAAAGCTGGGAGAGCAGCGACGGCTTCACCACCTACACCTTCCACCTGAAGGAGGGGGCCACCTGGTCAGATGGAAAAACGCCGGTGACAGCGGCGGATTTTGTTTACGCCTTCCAGCGGGCGCTGGAGCCCCAGACGGCTTCCTCCACCTGCGAGCCTATGCTGTGCCTGAAGAACGCCCGGGCGGTGCAGGCCGGCGACATGGCCGTCACCGAGCTGGGGGTGTACGCCCAGGATGAGTATACCCTTGTGGTAGAGCTGGAATTCCCCCTGGAGGATTTCCCCGTGCTGACGGCCTCCCCGGTGTTCATGCCCTGCAACCAGGAATTTTTTCAGGGCACGGCGGGGCGCTACGGCTTGAACTACGCCTGCGTGCTGGGAAACGGCCCCTTTGTCATAGACGGCCGGTACGGCTGGGATCCGGGAAAACGGATTAACCTGACGGCTTCCCGCACGTACCAGGGCACCGTGCTCCCCTCAGACCTGAAGCTTCCCCTGGGCTCTTCCGAGGTGGACGTGTCCGACCCGGTGGAGGCTGTGGCCTCCGGCACGGTGGACGCCATTGCCCTTACGGCGGAGGAGGCGGCGGAAGCGGAGGAACGGGGCTGCACCATCACCTCGTTCCAGGACACGGTGTGGGGCCTGTGCTTCAACCTTTCCAGCGCCAGCGCCCCCGAGCTGGCCAACGAAAATGTGCGGAAGGCCTTCCTCCTCTCCCTTTCCCGGGAAGCGCTGCTGGAGAACATTCCCTCCGGCGCAGAGGCGGCGGAGGGGGCCGTCCCCCCCGCGGTGTCGGCAGACGGGGGCAGCTACCGGGAACAGGCCGGCCCCATAGCCTTCCCCGCCCAGGCGGAGGATCCGGCCGCCCTCATGCAGGCGGGCCTGGCAGAGCTGGGGGCGGAAAGCCCCCCCTCCATCACCATTCTCTGCCCGGAGGATCCCCAGGTGACGGCCATGGTAAACTCCATTCTGGTGGTGTGGAACAACACCTTCGGCCAGTATTTCAACATGGCCCCCCTGGAGGAAAGCGCCCTGCAGAGCCGGGTGAGCGCCGGCGACTATTCCGTGGCCCTCTGCTCCTTCCAGCCGGGGGGAAACGACCCGGTGGCCCTGCTCTCCCTGTTTGAGACAGGGGCGGCGGGCAACGTAACCGGGTTTTCCCTGGCGGAGTACGACTCCCTGGTGGAGCAGGCCCGGTTCCAGAGCGGGGAAGAAAAGCTGGCTTCCTGCCTGGCGGCAGAAACCATGCTGGCGGAACGGGCCGTCTTTCTTCCCCTGTATTACGGCGAACACTGCTTCGCCTCTGCCCCCGGGGTCACGGGCGTTGTATTCCGCCCCTACGGCGGCGGCATCGACTTCACCCGCGCCGGGAAGGAATAAAAACAGGAAAAGGATTACGGGTAAGCAAAACCCGGAGCAGGCGAAGGCCCTGCTCCGGGTTTCTTTATAGAAAAACAAACTCTGAACGGAAAGTCCGGCAATGTCAATCCATAGCGCGCTCGTCGATCTGCACACGGGCCTTGGCGGTGAAGTCCGGCAGGGACATAGCCCCCAGGTCGCCCTCCTTGCGGCTGCGCACCGAAACGGCGTTTTCCTCCGCCTCTTTGTCGCCCACCACCAGCATGTAGGGGATCTTCTGCAGCTGGGCCTCGCGGATCTTGTAGCCGATTTTCTCGCTGCGCAGGTCGGTTTCCACCCGCAGGCCGGCGGCCTCCAGCTCAGCAGACACCTTCTCCGCATAGGCGTGGTGCCGCTCTGAAATGGGAAGCACCTTCACCTGCACGGGGGAAAGCCACAGGGGGAACGCACCGGCGAAATGCTCGGTGAGGATGCCGATGAACCGCTCGATGCTTCCGAACACCACCCGGTGGATCATGATGGGGCGATGCTTGGCCCCATCCTCGCCGGTGTATTCCAGCTCGAAGCGCTCCGGCAGCTGGAAGTCCAGCTGGATGGTGCCGCACTGCCAGGTACGGCCCAGGCAGTCGCGCAGGTGGAAGTCCAGCTTGGGGCCGTAGAAGGCGCCGTCGCCCTCGTTCACCTCATAGTCGTAGCCCAGCTCGGTAATGGCGTCCCGCAGGGCTTCGGTGGCGTGGTCCCAGTCCTCCTGGGCGCCCATGTGATCCTCCGGCATGGTGGAAAGCTCAATATGGTAAGAGAAGCCGAAGGTCTTGTACACGGAATCGATCAGCCGCACAACGCCCTTGATCTCGTCTTTGATCTGGCTGGGCATCATGAAAATATGGGCGTCGTCCTGGGTGAAGCAGCGCACCCGCATCAGGCCGTGCAGCGCGCCGGAAAGCTCGTGCCGGTGTACCACGCCCAGCTCGCCCATGCGCAGGGGCAGGTCACGGTAAGAACGCATCTTCGTCTTGTACACCAGCATGCCGCCGGGGCAGTTCATGGGCTTGATGGCGAAATCCTGCTCGTCGATGACGGTGGTGTACATATTCTGCTTGTAGTGGTCCCAGTGGCCGCTGCGCTCCCACAGGGAACGGTTCAGGATCATGGGGGTGGAAATCTCCTGGTAGCCGGCCTTGCGGTGGATTTCACGCCAGTAGTCGATGAGCAGGTTCTTGAGCACCATGCCCTTGGGCAGGAAGAAGGGGAACCCGGGGCCCTCGTCCATAATGGTGAACAGTTCCAGGTCGCGGCCCAGCTTCCGGTGGTCGCGCTTCTTGGCTTCCTCCAGCATGGTAAGGTAAGCCTCCAGGTCAGCGGCCTTGGGGAAGGAGATGCCGTACACCCGCTGCAGCATCTTGTTGTTGGCGTCCGCCCGCCAGTAAGCGCCGGTGCAGCTGGTAAGCTTGACCGCCTTCACATGGCCGGTGCTCATCAGGTGAGGGCCGGCGCACAGGTCCACATACTCGCCCTGCTGGTAGAAGCTGATGTTCTCCCCTTTGCCGGAATGCTCGTCGATGAGCTCCAGCTTGTAATCCTGGTGCTTCCCGGCTATGAGCTCCTTGGCCTCCTGAGGGGGCAGCTCAAACCGCTCCAGGGGAAGATCCTCCTTGATGATTTTTTTCATCTCGGCCTCAATCTTCGTCAGATCCTCCGGGGTGAGGGTGTTGGGCAGGTCCACGTCGTAGTAGAAGCCGTTCTCAATGGCGGGGCCAATGGCGAATTTGGCCTCCGGGTACAGGCGGCCGATGGCCTGGGCCATAATGTGGGCGGTGGTGTGCCAGTAGGCGTGCTTCCCTTCGGCAGAGTCGAAGGTCAGAATTTCCAGTGTGCAGTCTTTTGTGAGGGGGGTGCGCAGGTCGGCGGCCTCCCCGTCTATTTTACAGGCGCAGGCGGCCTTGTACAGGCCCGCGCCGATGGATTTGGCTACCTCTGCGGCGGTGACGCCGGCCTGGAATTCCCTCGCGTCGCCCTTCAGCATAACTTGGATCATGAGACAAATCCCCTTTCTGAGAAATAAAATGGCAAAGAGAAAAACAAAAAGGCCTTGCCCCTCCTACTAAGGGGCAAGGCTCTCGTCTTGCGGTTCCACCCTATTTTCCGAATTGCTAAACAGGGAAAAACCATGTATAACAAAACTCTCTCATAGCCGCCCGTAACGTGGGCGAGACGTCGCACCTTATTTCGGCACGCACTCAAAGGCGGTATTTCCGATTCAACCATTGCCTGCGCTTACAGCCAACGGCGCAGACTCTCTACAAATGGGCGCATGAGTCAGGAACTTCCTTCTCGACGCTTTGAAATATTTTGCTGTTGGTATCATACTATCATTCC
>DVMK01000175.1 GCA_018715025.1 Candidatus Caccousia avistercoris | reverse complement strand
CGGGCAGGCCGTTGTCCGCCATGCAGGCGGCCATGTGGGCCCAGTGGTGCTGCACCCGGATCAGGGGCAGGCTTTCCCGGGCCGCCAGCGCCTCCGCCTCCCGGGCAGAGAAAAAGTCCGGGTGCAGGTCGCAGGCCAGCAGGGTGGGGGTGATGCGGAACAGGCCCCGGTACGTCTCCATGGCCTGCCGGTAATGCTCCAGGGTTTCCAGGTTTTTCAGGTCGCCGATGTGCTGGCTCAGGAAGGCGTACCGCCCCCGCCCCAGGGCGAAAGAGGCCTTCTGCTCCGCCCCGAAGGCGGCGACGCCCTCCCCGTCGAAGGGGAGCGTGACGGGCTGGGGGGCGTAGCCCCGGCTGCGGCGGAAAAAGTATTCCCGCCCCTCCCACTCCATCACCAGGGAATCGTCGCACCGGTTCTGAATGGGCCGGTCATGGAGCAGAAAGCCGTCCGCCACGGCGGCGAGGGCGGCCAGGGCTTCTTCGTTCCTCAGCACGGCCGGGCAGCCGGAGGGGTTGCCGCTGGTCATCACCACCGCGCCGGGGCCGCCGAAGCGGCCGTCCAGCAGCAGGGCGTGCAGGGGCGTGTAGGGCAGCATCACCCCCAGCCGCCGGGTGCGGCTCAGGGCGGGGAACTCCTCCGGGCGCCGCTTTTCCAGCAGCACAATGGGGCGGCGGGGGCTGGCCAGCAGCCGTTCCTCCGCCGGGGTTACGCGGCACAGGGCTTTTGCCTCTGCCATGCTTCGGCACATGAGGGCCAGGGGCTTTTCTTCCCGGCGCTTCCGCCGGCGCAGGCGCAGCACCGCCTGTTCCTGCCTGGCGTCGCAGGCCAGGTGGACGCCGCCCACCCCCTTCACCGCCACAATCCCGCCCCGGGCCAGGGTCTGCTGGGCCAGCTGGAAGGGGTCGCCCTGCGCCTCGCTTCCGTCCGGAAGCAGGTAGAAGGCGCGGGGGCCGCAGGCCGGGCAGCAGTCCGGCTGGGCATGGTAGCGGCGGTTCCCCAGATCCCGGTACTCGGCGGCGCAGTCCGGGCACATGGGGAAGCTGGCCATGACGGTGTTTTTCCGGTCGTAGGGCAGGGCCCGCACAATGGTGAACCGGGGGCCGCAGTTCGTGCAGTTCAGGAAGGGGTAGCGGTACCTTCGGTCCGCCGGGTCGGCCAGCTCTCTGGCGCAGTCCGGGCACATGGCGACGTCGGGGGAAACGAAGGTGGCCCCCTCCCCGGCGACGCTGGGCCGAAGGGCGAAGTCCCGGTACCCGGCCGGGGCGGGGAGCGGTTCTGCCCGCAGGGCCTCCACCACCGCCAGGGGCGGCGGGCTGGCCTCAACCTCACGCAGGAAGGCCGCCAGCGCCTCGGGGGAACCCTCCGCCTCCAGCTCCACCCCGCAGGCGGTGTTCCTGGCCCACCCGGTCAAGCCCAGGCGGCGGGCCAGCCGGTGCAGGAAGGGGCGGAAGCCCACGCCCTGCACAATGCCGGAAATTTCCGCCCGCAGGCGGCGGGGGGCGCTCACAGCAGGGCGGCGCGGATGCGTCCCTCCAAATGCTCCGCCAGGGCGGTCAGGCCCTCGCCGGAGCGGCTGCTAACCTGGAACAGGGGCCCCTCCGGGTTCACCCGGCGGTAATCCTCCGCCACCGTTTCCAGGCTGAAGTCGAAGTAGGGCAGCATGTCGCACTTGTTCAGCACCAGGCAGTCGGTGTCGGTGAACATGAGGGGGTATTTCTTCACCTTGTCGTCCCCCTCGGGAATGCTGAGAATGGTGATGCGGAAATTTTCCCCAATGTCGAATTCCGCAGGGCACACCAGGTTGCCGATGTTTTCCACAAACAGCAGGTCCAGCGCGTCCAGATCAAACTGGGGCAGGATGCGCTGGATGCTCATGGCCTCGATGTGGCAGGCGCCGTCGGTGTTCAGCTGGACGGCCGGGATGCCCAGGGCGGCGATTTTCTCCGCGTCGATCTGCCCGGTGATGTCCCCCTCTATCACGCCGATGGCAAATTTTTCCTGAAGCCGGGCGATGAGAGCGGTGATGAGGCTGGTCTTGCCGGCGCCGGGGCTGCCCATCACGTTGATCAGGCACACCTTCCTTTCCGCCAGGGTTTTGCGCACCTGGGCGCTCACATCCTCGTTCCACTCCATGACCTGGTGCATCACTTTGATTTCCACGTCAATCAACCTCCAGACTTTCCACCATAAATTCCTTCCCGGAAAGCCGGCGCAGCCGCAGGCTGCCGCAGAAGGGGCAGCCGATGCTTTCCCGGGTGATTTCCCCCTCGCGCCCGCAGTCCAGGCAGAGCACCCGCAGGGGAACCTGGCGCACCTCAAGCCGGGCCCCCTCGGCGGGGGTGCCCTTGGCCAGCAGGTCCAGGTACATTTGCACGCACTCCGGCACTATGCCGGAGAAGGGGCCCAGCCGCAGGCGGATGCTGCGGATGCGGGCCGCCCCCTGCTCCCGGGCCGCTTTCAGGGAAATATCCAAAATACTCTGTGTGATCGATAATTCATGCATAGGGATCTTTCCTCCCCCCGCGCCGCCTGCGGCGCAGCCAGGCAGCCAGCGGGAACAGGACGAAAACAAGAAAAACCGCCCCCGCCGCAGCCAGAGGAATGGCCGGAACGGGGAAAAAGCGGTACAGGGCCAGCGAGACGGTCACAGCCGCAAAAGCGGCGGCCAGAGCGGAGGAGAAGGCGCAGGCCACTTCCAGGGAAAGGGGGGCCTGCCCCGGCCGCCGTTTTGTCAGGCTTTTCCAGGAGGGGATGGCCAGCAGCGCCGGCAGGGCCAGGGCCCACAGGATCCACGGCCCCGCAAAGCCGTTGGGGCTTCCGTCCGCGGCCCAATGAATGGCCACGGGCCCTTCGGCAGGGGCCAGGGAACCTGCGAGGGCAAACAGAAGCCCCGCGGCCCCCGCGGCCAGCGAGACGCGCCGCCACAGGGGAGCCGGCGGCAAAAGCCTGCGCTTCACAGCACTCACTTCCTTGCTTTGTCCGTTTTCCCTCCCATTGTAGCACGAATGCGGAAGGATTTCCATACCCCGGCGGGGGGAGAGGCCGGGCGGCGCAGGCAGA
>DVMK01000002.1 GCA_018715025.1 Candidatus Caccousia avistercoris | reverse complement strand
GTACTTGATGAGCAATAAGGCGAAAAATAAGTTCGTCTACGACATTCTGTACGCAGATCTTTCCGCGCGCTGTATTTATACAGGCAGCAGCCTGTATAAGGAACAGGATTTTGAGGACAACCTATACCGCTACAGCAAAACAGATTTGCTGTCTGCCATTGAACAGGCAGATCTGCGTCAGCTTGCCGTCCTGCCGGTGGACAGTGCTTCTCAATATGGAAAAACTTTAGAAATTTTAACCATTTTCGTACCTATCCAGGCCGTTCCCCGGCGAGAGGACATGCCCGCAGGCGGATGTGCCGTCTTTATCATAGAGAGAAACACGCTGGACACGCTGGTGAAAGCAGCGGTACAGGGGGAAAATTCCATCGGCGTGCTGTACTACAACGGCTTGCCCGTCTACAGCTCGCAGGCCGGAAGCGAAGAGGGACTGCCGGCCGGGGAAGAGCTTCCCGACGCAGTAGAGCTTGACGGCAGGACTTACCGGGTGCTCCACGGCGCAAGCGTACAGCAGCAGGAAGACCACGTCCTCTCGCTGGTAGGGCTTGTGCCGGAGGATGATTTGAACGCGGTGTTCGGCATCATTTTTCAGTCCCTGGCCATTGTGGGCCTGCTCACAATGGGTGTGTGCAGCCTGCTGATCGTTTATTTTATGCGTCTGAACTATTGGCCGCTGCAAAGCCTTTTCCCCTTTGTACACAGCCAGCAGTACGCGTTCCCCCGCAGAATGGATGAAGTGCAGGCGGTTCGCTATGTGCTTTCTGACCTGTCGCAGAAGCAGGAAGAGCTTCTGCAGCACAACCGGCTTCTGCAGAAGCGCTGCTGCTTTTACACCCTGCTGGATTCCGGCAAGCCCATAGACGGGCGGTTCCAAACCCAGTGCATGCTTGCCGGCATGGCCCTTGACGGCCCCTGCTATCAGGTGATTATCCTCTGCGGGCAGGAGGAGGTTTCTTTCTTCCTGCGGGAAAGCTTCCGCCCCAGCTGCCAGGCTTACTGGGACGACAAGGTGGCTCCCGGGGAAATTGTAATGGTTTTAAGCGGCACCGAGCAGCAGCTTTGCGAAAGCACAGCCCCCATAGCCCTGTGGGAGGTGGAAAAGGGGATCGGTTCCGCCCATGGCGGCGTTTCCGGTCTTCGGGATTCCTGCCGGGAGGCGCAGGCGCAGCTTCAGCGGGGAGCAGCGGGCGTTCCAACGCTTCCCCTGGCTGAAATCCGTTCCGCCCAGCTGTCCCTGGCCGAGGGGGATACCGCCCGGTTTCTGGCCCTTTCCAGAGGAATTGCAGACAAGGTGCGCCATTCCTCCAAAGAAGCGGCGGCTATGCTGTACGGCGTGTTTGCGGGGCTTTTGCTGGAACAGCTCCGCAGTCAGGAGGAACCGGTTCTTCCTGTTCTTCCGCTGGAAAAGAAGTACTGCCTGCCGCCTTCCAGCGCAGAGGGAGCGGCCCGTTCCCTCCTGCAGCTTTCCGAAGAGCTGGGGCGCGCCCTTCGGGGAAAAGGCAGCAAAGAACAGCTGACCCTGCAGGCAGTGCTGGATTATATCGGAAGAAACTGTTTTGACCCTTCCTTTTCCATCAAGCTTATGGCGGATTATTTCGGCGTTTCCCCCTCAAATCTGAGCCACTTTTTCAAAAATAAAACAGGCCTCAGCCTGTCGCAGCACATCCAATCCATCAAAATGACAAAGGCGAAAGAGCTTATGCTTTCCACGAGCCTGCCTCTTGCTGAAATTATCAATCTGTTGGGATATTCCGACAGTTCCTCCTTTATCCGCCGGTTTAAAGCGGAAACCGGCATGACGCCAGGGGAATTCCGGGCTGCCGGAAAGCCGCCTTCTGCATAGCAAAGAGCCGCCGACCCTTGGGCCGGCGGTTTCTTTTCCCCCTGCTTCCCGTTGAGGAACCGGAGAAAATATTATATAATATAGAAAAACACGCCCCAGGGCACAGAGAAGAGGCAGAGCGAATGACATACCGGATTTTTATTGTGGAGGACGACCCGGCCATCGCCCAGATGGTGGAGGAGCAGGTGAAGGCCTGGGGGCTGGACGCCCGGCGGGCGGAAAATTTCCGGGAGGTAGCGGCGGAGTTCGCCGCGTACCAGCCCCACCTGGTGCTGCTGGACATTTCGCTGCCCTTTTACAATGGTTACCACTGGTGCGCCGAAATCCGGAAAATCTCCAAGGTTCCCATTGTGTTTCTCTCCTCTGCCGCCGACAATCTGAATATTGTCATGGCCATGAATATGGGGGCGGATGATTTCATCCCCAAGCCCTTTGACCGGGACGTGCTGGTGGCCAAGCTGCAGGCCATACTGCGCCGCAGCTACGACTTTGCCGCAGCCGCCCCTGTACTGGAGCATCGGGGCGCCCTGCTTGACACCGGGGACAATTCGCTTCTGTACCAGGGGCGGCGGATTCCCCTGACCAAGAACGAGTACCGAATCCTGCTCACGCTCATGGAGAAAAAGGGCCAGGTGGTAAGCCGGGAACGGCTGATGGAACGCCTGTGGGAGACCGACAGCTTCATTGACGACAACACCCTGACGGTAAATGTGAACCGGCTGCGGAAAGAGCTGGACGCCGCGGGCCTTCCCGGCTTCATCGCCACAAAATTCGGAGTGGGGTATCAAATCCAATGAAATTTTTCTTTTCCTACTTGAAAGACCGGAAGCTGGGCGTATGCCTGTTTTTCCTGTTCTGCGCCGTGTTTCTGGCCGTATTCCTGCTGTACCGGCTTCCGGCGGGGGCCGTGGCGTACCCGGCCCTGCTGTGTGCGGTTCTGGGGGCGGCCGTTCTGGCGGTGGACTGCCGCCGGGCGTACCGAAGGCACCGCCGCCTGCAGGATCTGGCCCGGCTTCCCTCCGCCTTGATGGAACCCTTTCCGCCCGCCGCCAGCGGGGAAGAGGCGGACTACCAGCGCCTGATTGAGCTTCTGCGGGAGGAACAGCGCGCTCTCGAGGCGGATTCCTTCCGCCGCATGGAGGAGATGGAGGAGTATTATACCCTGTGGGTGCATCAGATCAAAACGCCCATCGCCGCCCTGCGCCTGATGCTGCAGGGGGAGGATTCCCCGCTGGCCCGCAGCGCGCTGGAAGAGCTGCTGCGCATTGAGCAGTATGTGGAAATGGCCCTGTGTTACCTGCGGCTGGATTCCAGCTCTACCGACTATGTGTTCCGCGAGCTGGATCTGGACAGCCTGGTGCGGCAGGCGGTGAAAAAATTTTCCAGCCAGTTCATTCGCCGCAGAATCGCTCTCCATTACGCTCCGCTGAAGGCGGCGGTGGTTTCTGACGAAAAATGGCTGCAGTTTGTGGTGGAACAGGTGCTTTCCAACAGCTTGAAATACACCCCGCCGGGGGGAAGTGTCACCATTGAGCTGACGCCGCCCAAAACGCTGTGCATCCGCGACACGGGCGTCGGCATTGCGCCGGAGGATTTGCCCCGCGTGCTGGAACGGGGCTTCACCGGCTGCAACGGCCGCAGCGACAAAAAGGCCAGCGGGCTGGGTCTGTACCTGTGCGGGCAGATCTGCCGCAGGCTGGGCCACCGCATCTCGGTCAATTCCTCCCTGGGGGAGGGAACCGCCGTGTACCTGCAGCTGGAGCAGAAAAAAACAGAAGCGGAATAGCTTCTTACAAAAATGTAAGAGATACAGCGGGAAATGTAAGCCGGTTCGATGGTTTGCCTTTCCCGCTTTTGTTATACTGGACACAGAAGCCGGGGCAGGCGCGCGGTTCCCGGTGAAACCGAAAGACAGGAGGAATCCGTTTATGAGTATGCTGGAGGTAAGCGGACTGAAAAAGATTTACACCACCCGCTTCGGCGGGAATAAAATAGAGGCCCTGCGCAGCGTGTCCTTCTCTGTGGAGGAGGGGGAGTATGTGGCCATTATGGGGGAATCCGGTTCCGGCAAAACCACCCTGCTGAACATTCTCGCCGCGCTGGATAAGCCCACCGGCGGCTCTGTCCTGCTGGACGGCCGGAACCTGGCCGCCATCAAGGAAGCCAACGCCGCCGCCTTCCGGCGGGACAACCTGGGCTTTGTGTTTCAGGAGTTTAACCTGCTGGACACCTTTTCTCTGGAGGACAACATTTTCCTTCCGCTGGTGCTGGCGGGCAAGCGCTACCCTGAAATGAGCCGCCGCCTGGCCCCCCTGGCGGAACAGCTGGGCATTGGGGACATTTTGAAAAAATATCCCTACGAGGTTTCCGGCGGGCAGAAGCAGCGGGCCGCCGTGGCCAGGGCGCTCATCACGAACCCCAGGCTGGTGCTGGCCGACGAACCCACCGGCGCTCTGGATTCCAAGTTCACCGACGAGCTGCTGGCCCTGTTCCAGCAAATCAACAGCGGCGGGCAGACAATCCTGATGGTGACGCATTCCGTAAAGGCGGCCAGCCATGCGGGGCGGGTGCTGTTCATCAAGGACGGCGAGGTGTTCCACCAGCTTTACCGGGGCGGCGGCAGCAGCGGCCAGCTGTACCAGAAAATTTCCGACACCCTTACCATGCTGGCGGCAGGGGGCGGTCAATCATGAAAAAGGGCTTTTATTCCAGGCTCGCCTGGACGGGAATACGGAAAAACTGGCGTCTGTATCTGCCCTACCTGCTCACCTGCGTTGGCATGACGGCCATGTATTATATCGTGGGCTTTCTGGGAAGCAGCCCGGTGGTGGCGGCTATGCGCGGCGGCGACACCCTGCAGGGGATGCTGCGCCTGGGCGGCTTTGTGCTGGGGCTGTTCACCTTTCTTTTCCTGTTTTATACGAACTCCTTCCTCATCCGCAGAAGGAAGAAGGAATTCGGCCTGTACAACATTCTGGGCATGGGGAAGCGAAACCTGGCGAAGCTTCTGCTGTGGGAATCCGCGATGATTGCCGCCGGTTCTCTGGCGGCAGGGCTGCTGCTGGGGATTCTGCTCTCCAAGCTGGGGGAGCTGGGGGCGGCCAGCGTGCTGTCTTCCCAGGCCGGGTACCAGCTTTCTGTGGGCTGGAAGCCAGCCCTGGAAACCGCCGGGCTGTTCCTTCTTCTCCATGCGCTGATTCTGCTGAATTCCCTGTGCCAGCTTCATTTGTCCAACCCCATCCAGCTGCTGCACAGCGAGAACACGGGGGAAAGGCCGCCCAAGGCCAACCCTCTGCTGGCAGCGGCCGGGGCGGTTCTGCTGGGGGCGGCCTACTGGCTGGCAGTCACCATTGAAGAGCCGGTCGTAGCCCTGCTCTGGTTCTTTGGGGCGGCGGCCATGGTGGTGGCGGCCACCTACCTGCTCTTCGTCTCGGGCTCTGTGCTGCTGTGCCGCCTTCTGCAGCGGAACAAGGGCTACTACTACAAGACCAGCCATTTTATCTCGGTCTCTTCCATGGCCTACCGCATGAAGCGGAATGGGGCGGGCCTGGCGTCCATCTGCATCCTGAGCACTATGGTGCTGGTTATGCTTTCCGCCACCGTGTGCCTGTACATTGGCACAGAGGACAGCCTGCGCAGCCGGTACCCGCAGAACATTTCCGTCAGCCTGCGCTCCCAGACAGTGGAAGAACTCTACACCGCCCAGGTGGAGGAGCTGGCCCGGGTGATGGACGAGACGGCGGCCCGGTATGGCCAGACGCCGGAGGGCGTGGTGGAATACCGGATGGCCGGGCTGGTGGGGATGCTGCAGGGGGAGGAGCTTTTGACAGACAACGCCGGCTTCTACCAGGCCCAGGTGAGCGCCATGGAACAGACGTACCAGGTTCTGATTCTCCCTCTGGAGGATTACAACCGCCTGACAGGCTCGCAGGAGCAGCTGGCCCCCGGCGAAGCCATTCTGTACTGCACCGGCGGCCCCATTGGCCTGGATTCCCTTTCCATTCAGGGAGGAACGGCGCTGTCCATCCAAAAGGAGGTGACCGCGTTCGCCCCCGTGGGCATGAACGATATGCAGATCATCCACACCCTGTACCTGTTCGTGCCGGACTTTCAGGAAACCACGGCCCCTCTGCAGGGCCTGACGGACGCGGGCGGCCTTTCCGTGCTGAACCTGTACTGGTACCGGGGCTACGACCTGCCGGGGGACGATGCGGTGCAGATCCAGATCCAGCGCAGCCTGGAGGAGCAGCTGCCCGCCCTGTTCCCGGAGGAGGGGGGCGTTTCCGCCAGCTGCGAGGGCGTTGCCTCCCGGCGGGCGGAAACCTACGGCACCTACGGCGGGCTGCTGTACCTGGGCGTGCTGCTGGGGATTGTGTTTCTGTTTGCCGCCGTCCTCATCATGTACTACAAGCAGATTGTGGAAGGGTATGAGGATCAGGCGCGGTTTTCCATTTTGCAGAAGGTGGGCATGACCAGGCGGGAAATCCGCAAGAGCATCAACTCCCAGGTGCTCACCGTGTTTTTCCTCCCCCTGGCCGCCGCGGGCGTTCACCTGGCCTTCGCCTTTCCGCTGGTGTACCGGATGCTGGCCCTGTTCAGCCTGACCAACCGCCGGCTTCTGGCCCTTGTCACCCTGTGCTGCTTCCTGGTGTACGCCCTGTTTTATGTGCTGGTGTACCGGGCTACCTCCCGGGCGTATTACGCCATTGTAAGCGGGGGAAGGGAGGAAGCGCCGTGAGGGGGGGCACAGAGGCCGCCGCCCTTGTGTCCGCCCTGCTGCTGGGGCTTCTGGCCTT
>DVMK01000174.1 GCA_018715025.1 Candidatus Caccousia avistercoris | reverse complement strand
TTTACAACCATGAGCGCATCCAAAGCAAAACAGGAGTGCCGCCGCTCTCGCTGCGCCACTCCTGCTAAAACCGAATATTCCTGCACCAGGGGCTCTTTTTGTACTGTCTGCACAATCTGGGTCAGTTCAGGCCGCCCTTTCCCGCGGGGGATTTTTATTCCGGCTTGGCGTTTTGGAATTTCTGCCTTGCCTGCTGGATCTTCTGCTGTTCTGCGGCGGGGGTGGGGTACCAGCCCCGCTTGTGCATTTCATCAAACACGTCCGCCTGAATCAGATGCTCCTCGTCCAGAAGGCTGAGGAAGCTGTCGCGCACGCCGGGGGTGGAACACTCGTTGGTGAAGGTGTTGTACTCCCCTGTAATCGCTTTTTGGGCGGAAAGAACGTCCTCCAGCATCTCCTTTTCTTCAAAAACCGACTGGCTCATTGCGCGCCCCCCTCGTTTAAAAATGTCAGCAGCTTTGCGTAGTGGGTTTGGTGCTTGCCTGCCAAAACCTGGCACTTCTGCTTCAGCTCCTGGTCGGTGCAAAGCTGGGAATACCCCTTGCATTTGGCCGCCAGAAGCTTCTCCCTGCTGAGAAGATCCTCCAGGGCGGAAAGCTCCTTTTCTGTCAGCGCCATTTCCCTCATCCTTTCTTTTCCAGAATTCCTTGGGCCGGGGCGTTAAGGCGCTGCCCCGGCCGCTGCTGGTAGTATGGTGCGCTTCCCCCGAAATTATTCGTCCGCCCGGCCGCCTATGTAGCGTGGCGGCCGGCGCCTGCGCCGAGCCCGAAGCTTATGGAAAGCGCCTCGTCCACCCGGTCCATGCTGCCGGGGTCCAGCCGGCCCATGCGCTCCTTCAGGCGGTGCTTGTCGATGGTGCGCACCTGCTCCAGCAGTACGACAGAGTCTCTGGAAAGGCCGGTGGTGTGGGAGTCCAGAAGAATATGGGTGGGCAGCTTTGCCTTCCCCCGCTGGCTTGTGATGGCAGCCGCAATCACAGTGGGGCTGAAACGGTTCCCCACGTCGTTCTGCACAATCAGCACAGGGCGGATCCCCCCCTGCTCGGAGCCAACCACCGGACTCAAATCGGCATAGTAGATGTCGCCTCTCCGAATATTCACTTTTTTCACACTCCGCATATACAAAATAGGATTCGTCCGGATCCAATCTTATTTTTGGTTGTTCTGATTCTGATTATGCAGGGGCCCTGTTGGAAAATTTGCGCCCCTGCGGCAGGCCGGGGGCCTGCTGTTCTATAATATTATCCTTGCCGCAGAAATGACAATTTTCTTCTCCCGCAATGCGGCGGGCAGGGCGCAAAAAAGCCGCCCGCGGCGTAAGCGCCGGGACGGCGGCCATGGGGCGGCCCAAACCGGAAGGGAAAGGGCTACCCCTCATAGGCATAAAAGCGTACCGTCAGCGAAAGCTGGGAGACGCGCAGCTCTTCCAGCCTGCCGGAGGCCGGGTCGGCCTTTACGGTGAAGGACTCGCCCTCCAGGCTGCCCTCCAGCTCCCCGTTGGAAAGGGGCTGCAGCGCGCCCTCCCGGTGAAGGGCGTCCAGAAAACGGTTCACCTGTACGGCGAAGTTCTGCCGGGGCAGGGGGCAGGCGCCTTCCTCTGCTTCCAGCCCGGCGCAGGTCTGGGAAAAACCGTCCCCCTTCCAGTGGTAGCCCAGGCCCTCCATGCGGTACGTCACCACCCCGGGGCCCTGGCGGTTCAGGGCGCAGTCGAAGGTCTCGTCTCCGTACTGGATTTCAGCCCGGCACTGAAAGGCCAGCAGCAGCTCCTTCTGGGAAAGCGGCGCGGCCCGGCAGCCGGAAAACAGAAAGAAAATACATAACAGAAGCGGGATACATCTCCCCATGGGCCTCCCCCTCCGGCGCGTCAGCGCCCCAGTTCTGAAAACAGCCCCGGCAGCTCCTCAATCATGTCGGTGGGGAGCATGGCCGTTTGGGAAAGGCGCTGGGCGCACCGGTCCCCCGCCGTGCCGTGCAGCCACACGGCCGCCGCGGCCGCCTCCTCCGGGCTGCAGCCCTGTGCCAGGAGCGAGGCCAGGATCCCGGCCAGCACGTCGCCGGAGCCTCCCTTTGCCATGCCCGGGTTCCCGGTAATGTTCACCCATGCCCGGCCGGAAGGGGAGGCCACAATGGTGCCGGCCCCCTTCAAAACAAGAACCACGCCGTACTCGCGGGCGAAGGCCCGGGCGGTTTCCAGGCGGTGAAGCTGAATTTCCGCCACGGTGCGGCCTGTAAGCCGGGCCATTTCCCCCGGGTGGGGGGTGAGCACCATGGGCGCCTTGACTGTTTTCAGTATATCTATATTCCTCGCCGCCAGATTTATGCCGTCGGCGTCCAGCACAATGGGCTTTTCCGCCCCCAGCAGGCACTGGCGCAGCAGCTCTGCGGCTGTTTTCCCCGTGCCCAGGCCGCAGCCCAGCAGAAGGGCGTCAGACTTTGCCAGGGCCTGGGCCAGTCTGCCCTGGGCTTCGCTGGTGAGGCCGCCGCTGGCGTTGAAGTCCAGAAGGGTGTAGACGGCCTCCTGGGCGTGGGCGGCCACCAGGGGGTAAAGCTCCCGGGGAAGGACGGCGTTCACCAGCCCGGCCCCGGAACGCAGGGCGGCCCGCACGCTCATAGAGGCGGCCCCGGTCATGCCTTCGCTGCCGCACAGGCACAGCAGGCGGCCGTAATCCCCCTTGTTGCTTTCCGGGTTCCGCGGCTTCAGGGCGGCCAGGGCCGTTTCCTGCCCGGGAACCTCCAGGGAGGATTCCTGGGAGGAAATCAGCGCGGTGTCAATCCCAATGGGCACCACCACCACCTGCCCGCAGCAGCCCTTGGCAGGCTGCAGCAGGTGGCCGTTTTTCAGGGTGGAGAAGGAAACGGTGTAGTCCGCCATGACGCAGGGGCCCTCCACCGCGCCGGTGGTGCAGTTGGCCCCGCTGGGAATGTCCAGGGCCAGGGTGACGCCCCTGCTTTGGGAAGCCGCCTGGAACACAGGCTCCATAAACAAGGGGGCGCTGCCGTGAAAGCCTGCCCCATAGACGCCGTCCAGGATAAAATCGGAAGATTCCAGCATTTGGGGGACATAGGGGGCGTTGTCCTCGTAGCGGATCACCTTGACGCCGGTGCCCCCCAGCAGGGAATACATGTGCCGGGCGTTGTCGGTGGCCGGTTCCCCCTCCATCAGCACCACAATCACCTTGGCCCCGCATTCCTCCAGCCGGCGGGCCGCCACAAAGCCGTCGCCGCCGTTGTTCCCCTTGCCGCACAGCACCACGCAGCGCTTTTGGTTCAAATCGTATTTTTTCCGCAGGAAGCGCACGGCGGCGGCCCCCGCGTTTTCCATCAAATCCAGAAGCCGCAGGCCGGCCTGCACCGCCCGCTCCTCCAATTGGCGGGACTGGGCCGCATCCAACACCTTCATCATCGCTGTTGTTCCTCCTTCTCTTTTGTGCGGGCCGCCTTGGGGCCCAATCAAAACGGCCGCCATTTTTCCATGGCGGCCGGCTTACATGTTTATCCTTGCTGCTCTGCCGCCACAACGACGGCGGCGTACTCCCTGGTGTGGGTGACGCTGACAGAAAACGACAGCCCCCGTTCCCGGGCGAGCTCCAGCGCCCTGCCGCTCAGGTGCAGGTACGGCTGCCCGGAGGGCCTGCGCAGCAGCTGCACCTCCCGCAGGGAAAACCCCCGCACCCCGGTGCCCAGGGCTTTGCCGAAGGCCTCCTTCGCACAGAAGCAGGCGGCGGCGCTTTGCGCCGGGAACCCGCGGCCGGCCAGCTGGGCGGCCTCCTCCGCCCCGAACACCCTGGCGCAGAAGCGCGGGTTTTCCAGGGAACGGCGGATTCGGCCCACCTCCTCCAGGTCGATGCCCACAGAGACCATCAGGCCTGCTTCTTCCGGCCGCCGGGGCCGAACAGCTCAAAGGCCAGCTGACGGGGCAGGAAGGGGCGGATGGAGTCCAGCACCCGTTCCTCCGGGCAGAACACCACCAGGCAGAAGCCGCCGTACTTGGGGGAGCGCACCGCTATGTACCAGGCCCCCTCGTCAGAGCCGTCCGCCTTGGCAGAGGTGAAGAACTTCTTGTCGTAATGCTTGGACTGGTGGTCAACCGCCCGGTATTTGCCCATGGCCTCCACATCCTTGCAGTCGAAGGAGATGACGCGCTTGCGGCGCTGGCGGTTGAAAATTTTGTCGATGGTCAGGTCGCCGTTGGTGACGCTGTACTCGAACTCCAGATTCCGGGAGGTGATTACCCAGTAGGCGCCGTAGCCCGCCGCAATAATCAGCAGAAAGCCGAACATGGGGATGATGAAAAGCCCCACAAAGCAGATAACGAGAAAGCCCAGAAACAGGCCGAAATAGATCAGGTAATCCGTGGAACTGTGCTTGCGCTGAATAATTTGCTCTACAAAAATGTCCTGGT
>DVMK01000173.1 GCA_018715025.1 Candidatus Caccousia avistercoris | reverse complement strand
TCGGGAGCTGCGCTCCCTGTCTGCTTACCTTTTTAAAGCCGTTTCACGGCCATTTGCGGGGCTTTGCCCCTGCACCCCACCACCTTTTGAAAAAGGTGGACGAAAACTTTAAAATTGCTTTTTGGCAGCTTTTTCGACAAGCTGAGGGCAGCCGGAAAAACCGGCTGCCCTTTTTTACGCAATGGACTTGCCCAGCGCAAAGGCCTGGGCAAGCTCTGGCTTCCCTTGTATGTCGCCTGCCTCCATGTTTCCTCCGGCCAGCACATGGCCCAGGTTTTCCCATTTCAAGTGCTCCATCAGGTGATTAAAGTACGAGAGGGCGTCCTGGAACCCACGCCCTTCCGCGGCCATCAACAGAACGCCGCCCCGGCCGTTGCCCCGCAGCTGGTTCACGCCGCCCTCCTCCAGGGCGAACAGCCGATCCATGGCGGTGCGCAGCTGCCCGCTCAGGTTCCAGTAATACAGGGGAGAAGCCAGCACCAGCACCTGGCATTCCCTTACCAGCGGGTACACCGAGCCCATGCCGTCCCTCTGTACGCAGGGGCAGGCGCGGCCGCTGTCGCCGCCAAAGCAGCCCTTGCAGCCGTGAATGGAAAGCCCGTCCAGGAAAATCCCGGTTACCGTGTGGCCCGCGCTTTCCGCCCCCTGGGCAAAGGCCTTTGCCAGCGCTGCGGTGTTCCCGTTTTTCCGGGGACTGCCGTTTAAAATAACAATCTGTTTTCCCATAGCCGTTCCCTCTCAAATTTTATCCGCCAGGGCCGCAGCCTGCCGGCATCCGTCCGTCTTTTCCACATCCCCGGGCTTCAGCACGCCGGGTACCAGCACCTCGCCCACCATGCTCCACTTGTTCAGGGCGGCGGTGCGCTCCATGGGGATGCGGACCCCGTCCAGCACAGAGGGATCCTCCTCCTCGCAGCAGGCAATGAGGGCGCATTCCTTGCCGGAAATGTCTTTGCCCCCCACCACCAGGGAGTAGAGCCGGTCGATGACCGCCTTGATTTGGGCCGGAATGGAGTACCAGTACACCGGCATGGTGAACACCAGGGCGTCCGCCTCCAGCACTGCCGGGGCGATGGTGTTGAAATCGTCGTCGAAAGAGCAGGCCTTGCCTGTCTGGTAGCAGGTTTCGCAGGCATGGCAGCCGCCGAGCTTTCGCATGGCGGCGTCAAACCGGGTGACGGTGTGGCCCTTCGCCTCCGCCGCCTGAATGAAGGCCTCTGTCATGGCGAAGCTGTTCCCGTTTTTCCGGGGGCTTCCGGTGATAACTACAATCTTTTTGCTCATAGCCAATTCCTCCTGTGCATTTCCGGCTGCGTTGACTTTCTTCCGTACCGGTATTATAATCATAACAAGAATAGGAGAAAAAACAAGTACGCACATAAAGGTGCAATACTTACCTGGAGGAAAGTTTACATGAACAAGCGCTGTATTTCAGACGAATGCCTGAGCACCACCGGATTCAGCTACACCCTTTCGCTGATCAGCGGGAAATATAAGATGACGATCCTGTATACCCTGATGGAGTTCGGCGTGGTTCGGTTCAACGAGATGAAAAAATACATTGGGGGGATTTCGTACAAAACCCTCAGCGCCACCCTGAAAGAGCTGGAGGCGGACCGGCTGGTGCACCGGGAGGAGTACCCGCAGATTCCGCCTAAGGTGGAGTACAGCCTGACAGAGCGGGGCCGTTCCCTGATCCCCATTTTGGACGGCATGTGCGAATGGGGCGACCGGAACCGGCTGTGAGCAAAAGAAAACCGGAGCCCCGGCGGGAAGCTTCCCGCCGGGGCTCCGGTTTTTATCACACAGGGACCCTTTACAGGGTGAACTTGATGGTTTTCAACTCGAAGGGCTTCAGGTCGAAGGCCAGCTCCTTTTCCTGGCTGGGGGCGCCGTCCTGGCGTTCCAGCAGGTTGCACTCGCACCAGCTCTGGAAGGGGAAGGCGGCCGGGAAGGACACCCTGGCGTGGCGGCCCTCCTTCTCGTGGAAGCGGAGGATGAGGGCCCTGCCGTCCTCGGCGGGCTTCACCGCGTCGAAGGTAACGCCGGGCAGGCTGGCCGGGAACAGGGCCTGCAGGTCTGCGGCGCCCTGGAACACCAGGGGCGCGTCGTTCAGCTCCCAGGCCTCGTTGTCTACGCCGGCCTCATACCACTCGCCCTGGTGGGGGAACAGGGCGTAGGTAAAGTCCTGGGCGCCCATGTCGGCCTCGTAGTCCGGGTGGTTGGAGGATTTCAGCAGCGTAAGCCGCATGATGCTGCCGTGGATGTCATAGCCGTATTTGCTGTCGTTCATGAGGGCGGCGCCGTAGCCGGATTCAGAGAGATCCGCCCACTTGTGGCCCACCGACTCAAACTTGGCGAACTCCCAACTGGTGTTCTTGTTGGTGGGGCGCTCCATGCTGCCGTACTGAATGTCAAAGCGGGCGCGGCCGCTGTGCAGCACGGTGGGGAAGGCCACCTTCATGACGGTTTCCCGCTCGTACCAGTCCACATGGGTCTTGAAATCGATGCGGGCGGTGTGGGGGTACACGGCCACCCGCTGCACCATGGCGGATTTGCGGAACTGGTAGCGGAACTCCGCCACGGCCCGCAGAGGGCTGTTTTCCACAATGCGCACGCTCGCCGGGCCGGTAATGTCCCAGCCCTTCCGCTGGTGGGAATATTCCAGCTCCCAGGCGTCGTACTCCCGGGGACGGTCCTCATACAGGGTGATGGCGTTGGCCCTCTGGCCTTCCGGCACCAGCTCCCGCTGGGCGCGCTTGTCGTAAATGCTGGTCAGCTGGCCGGAAGCGTCCCACACAATGCGGACGGTTTCCGTCTCCAGCCCGTTTTCCAGCTCTTTGGCGCAGGGGACGGCGGGGGCTTCTCCCTCTTTTACCAGAAGCCTTTGGGCGGCCTGGGCGTCCAGCTCCAACCGCAGGGACGCGCCGTGCTGAGGCGGCACGGTGCCGTCCTCCAGCTCAAAGTGGCGGCCGGTGAAGTCGCCCTCCAGCTCTACGGCGGCGCTGCGCTTCCAGTTGGCGGTGTTCCATACGGTGAAGCAGTCCTGGGCGGCCTGGGGCTGCACGGCGCTGGCCATGGCCTCCCGGGCCAGGGCCTCGGCGCGGCCGTACATCTCATGGCAGTCGTCGTAAACCTCTTTGATGGAGGAACCGGGAATGATGTCGTGGAACTGGAGGCACAGGACGATCTTCCAGGCTTCTTCCAGCTTGGCCCGCTCCTCCTTCATGTCCCGGCCCTGCAGCACAGCCAGGGCCACCGCCGTCTCTGCGTTGCGCAGCAGGAACTCCATGCGGCGGTTCGTCTTTTTATTGTACGCCTGCGAGGTGTAGGTGCCCCGGTGGAATTCCAGGTACAGCTCGCCGTCCCATACAGGCACGTAGGCGAAGCGCTTGTTTTCCTCCACCGTCTGGTGCAGGCGGCGGCAGAATTCGTCCACCCGGCCCATGGTGACCTTGGGCATGCCG
>DVMK01000172.1 GCA_018715025.1 Candidatus Caccousia avistercoris | reverse complement strand
GGCGGGGCCCAATCTGTCCCGGGCGAAAAGGGTCGAACGGTTTTTTGCGGGATCCCTTCCTCCGCCGCCCTCTTCCTATTTATATAGCAGGCTCACAGAGGCGTGCGGCGGGGGTGCGGCTCCCGGCTCTGTTATGTAATAATTTGTCACATTCCGCTGCCGGTGCTCTGCGCTGAGGGGAGAAAAACGGGACGGAAAAAATCTGGAATTTCGGGAAATAAAAAAGGGGGGATATCCCCTTCCAAGGGAATTTCGTCAACATTTTTCACAGTTATTTCGAGGTTGATTTTTTGAATGTTGACATCCTGAATGATTTGATTTTATAATGTCAAGTAGAACCTTTCCACAAAAAAGGAAGATCTTTGAGGGGGCTACCGACATGCCGAAGGGAAAGTATGTGCGCAGGATCGACAATCTGGGACGGATTTGCGTCCCCATCTCGATTCGGAGGAAGCTTGGAGTGATGGAGGGGGGAAGGCTGGAATTTTTCCTGGAGGGCGACAAGCTGATTGCGCGGGAATGCACGGCAAGCTGCGACTGCTGCCACGAGCCGGCGGAGGACCTGTGCGCCGTGGGCGGCATGATGCTCTGCAGCCAATGCCTGGAAAAAATGAAGGGCGACATAGAAAAAATGTCCGGCCGGTAAGAGAGGAGCGCCGGGCCCCGGCGGAGGGCCCTGCTGGGCGGCCTCCTTCGGCGGAAGCGGTACAGCCTGCGCGGGGGCTCCGGCGCAGGCGCATTTTTTGTACCCCGGCCAGGGCGGGCGCAGAAAAGCGGCCCCGGGTCATGCGTTTTTCGCATGCCCGGGGCCGCTTTTTCTTTCTTTTTATTTTTACGTCAGGGGCGCTGCATCAGGCCTTGGCAGGGTGCAGGCGCAGGGTCTTTACCTCGAAGGGGCGGAAATGAAGCGTTACGCTGTTTCCGCAAAGCGCAAGGGGCTGGCAGCTGCCGGGCTCCTCCAGCATGTTGCACAGGCAGGCGGACTCCACGGGGAGATCCCAGCAGAGAACGGCGTTGGTGTCGGCCTGCTTGCTTTCGTACAGGCGCAGCACAATGTCGCCGCTCTGGTCCTCGGCGGGCTTCACCGTGTCGATAATCACGTTGCCGGCCCCCTGCAGCGAGAAGAAGCTTCTGCTGCCGGCCTTGCCGGAAAGGAGGAGGGGCTTCACGTTCAGCTCGTACCCCTCGCGCACCACCGGGCTGCCCAGCAGGCCGCCTTCCCAGGCGGTGAAGGCGTAGGTGAAGCGGTGGCTGCCGTTGTCCGCTGCCATTTCAGGGGAAGCGGGCGCCCGCAGCAGGGTCAGGTTGATGGCGTTGCCCAGCACGCTTACGCCGTATTTGCAGTCGTTCAGCACAGCGGCGCCGTGGCCCTCGTCGCAGAGGGCGGTGTACCGGTGGTTGCAGACCTCGAAGCGGTCTTTGTCGTAGGCGCGGGAACGGTGGGTGGGCCGCTTCACGTACCCGAACTGCATTTCGTTCACCGCTTCGTTGGCGGTCACGTCCACCGGGAAGCTGACCTTCAGCAGGCGGTGCAGCTCGTGCCACTGGACAGAGGTGTCAAACTCTACCCGGCGGCTGCCGCTTTCCAGAGAAACCACCTGGGTAAGGGTGGAATTGCCGATTTCGCGCCGGAGCTCCAGGGCGCAGCGGTAGGGGCTTTCCTCCACAATGCGGATCCCGGTGCAGCGGCCGCTTTCCACAAACTGCTGCTCGTAGTTGCTGTCGATGTCCCAGGCGTCGAAGATGCGCGGCACGTCCTTGTAGAGCAGCAGGCGGTTCATGCCGCCGGCCGCGAATTCCCGGCCGGTTTCCAGCAGAACAAAGGAGGTGAGCTCGCCGTTTTTGTCAAACACGGCCCTGACCTTGCTGTTCTGCAGCACGGCGCCCTCCGCGTCTGCCGAGACGGCGACGGCTTCCCCTTCGGGCAGGCCGCTGTCTTGGGCGGGGGCGTAGCCGCAGGCGGGCACCGTGACGCGGGCGTAGCTGCCGTCGGCCTTTTTCACCACCGTGTCCCGTTCCCAGGAAAGGGAGTTGAACACCAGCTCGTCGCCGCCCTCGCCGGCAATGGCGCTCGCGGCCGCGGCGGCCAGCCGGCTGCCGGAGTCAATGACCTGGTCGTGCAGCTCTCTCGCCGTCTCGTAAACCGCCGCAATGGAGGAGCCGGGGAGAATGTCGTGGAACTGGTTGAGCAGCACCTTTTTCCAGTCGGCGTCCCACTCCTCGTAGGGGAAGGCGAAGCCGTCCTGCAGGGCCACCGCGCCCCACAGCTCCGCCTCCCGCATGGCCAGCTCAGACCTGCGGTTCCCCTTCTTGACGGCGGCCTGGCTGGTGTAAACGCCCCGGTGGCAGGGGAAGTAAAGCTCGCCCACGTAGGTGTTTTCGGGGCCGCCCTCCGCGGCCAGGTCCTCGAACAGCTTGCTGGGGTGGGCCATTTCCAGCCTGGGGCAGCCCTCCAGGTTCTTTTCCCGCAGGGCGAATTCCACATAGTCCCGGCTGGGGCCGCCGCCGCCGTCGCCGTAGCCGTAGGGCAGCAGGAACTTGTCCAGCCCGTCCTTCTGGACGCGGTTTTCCCACACGTGGATGAGCTGCTGCGGGTTGGTGGTGTAGGTGTAGCTGGTGGGCAGGTAGGAAACGATTTCGCTGCCGTCCATGCCGCGCCAGGTGAAGTAGTGGTAGGGGAACTGGTCGCCGCCGTTGTAGCTCCAGAAGATTTTCTGGGTTACCAGGTATTTGATGCCGCAGCTCTTCAGGATCTGAGGCAGGGCGGCGGTGTAGCCGAAGGTGTCGGGCAGCCAGAGGATCTCGCAGTTTACGCCCAGCTCTTCCCGGAAGTAGCGCATGCCGTGCACCAGCTGGCGCACCAGCGACTCGCCCGAGGTCATGTTGGTGTCGGGTTCCACCCACATGCCGCCCTCGGCGATCCAGCCGCCCTTCTGAATGGCGTCCTTGATCCGCTGGAACAGCTCGGGGTAATACTGCTGGCAGAAGGCGTAGGTTTGCGGCTGGCTCTGCAGGAATTTGTACCCGGGGTACTTCTCAAGCAGGCGCAGCTGGGCCGCAAAGGTGCGGGAAACCTTGCGCTCGGTCTCTGCCAGGGGCCAAAGCCAGGCCACGTCCAGGTGGGCGTTGCCAATGCCGTAGAAGGTGGGCGCGGTGCTGCCGTTGACGCAGGAAAGCGCTTCCCGCAGAACCTCCCGCCCTGCCCGGTAGGAAGCGTTCCGCGCCTCGGGCGGCTGCTCAAAATCCACCGTGAGGGTGAAACTCTGCAGGGCCTTTCCAATCTTCGCGGCCCGCAGGCTGCTTTCCGGCAGGCAGTCCATCACCTCGGCCAGGGTTTTCACGTCCATCCAAAGCTGGTAGGCTTCCTCATTCCAGACGCCGAAGGTGTTTTTCCCCATCACCGTGCGCAGCTTGCCCTTCAGAGGGTCGGTGTAGGTGCCGGGGATCACCGGGCCGGTGCTGCAGGCGGTCAGGTGGCTTTCGGGGAAGAAGTGGCCGGCGTACGCCTCCGCCTGCAGCAGGTACCGCTCGCCCGGCTTGCCGTTTTCGGTGAGGATGTTGTCCTCTATAAAATGGTGGGGCACCGACACCCACCCGGCCCGGTAGGTGCCGAAGGAGGCCCCGTTGACGAACAGGGTGGTTTCGCCGCCCGGGTTCAGGTTCAGCACAATCATTTTGCCCTCGGCCTCCGGCGGGAGGACGATCTCTCCCTTCAGCCACAGGTACTCCCACTCGTTCCCCCAGGCGGTCCCTTCCGGTACGGGCGCGTAGCCGCCGTGGCCCAGCGCCTCCTCCTGGGTGATGTGGCTGCGGGTGCAGAACCCCTCAAAGGAAATTTCCCCCAGCGGGTGGTAAAAATCCTTTTCCAGGGCCGCCGTCCAATGCCGCAGGCGGTCATGCCATTCCGGCGCCATTTTCATGAACATCATCTCCTATAGATTCAGAAATTGTCTGCCTTACAGGGCATGGATCCAACATCCTCCCCATTGCCTGCCCGCCGGGTAGGGGCGGGCGGCTTTTCTGCACCTTTGTAAGGTAACGGGTTCAGTATAGCATATCGCCTTTCCCCAAGCAAGCCATAATATTTTCCCCGGTTTTTGTGAATCCCCTACAGTTTTTCAGCGCTCAAAAACAGGCCGCCGGCCGGCGGACGCAGGCGGAAAATCAGGTGGGGCATGTCCTGGCCCCGGTAACGCTTGAGGAAGGAGCCGGTTTCCGTCATGCCCAGACGCTTTGCCACCGCCAGGGAGGGCAGGTTTTCCGGCCTGATGTCGCAGAAGATTTCAGGCGCTTTCAGCGTGCGGAAGGCGTACTCCGCCATGGCCCGCGCCCCCTCGGTGGCGTACCCCCTGCCGCAGTACCTGTCTGCCAAAATGTAGCCGACAGCCCAGACCTCGCGGCCCTGTATGGCTTCTCGAAGCAGGCCAATCTGGCCCACGGCCTCGCCGGAATCCCTGCGGCACGCCAGCAGGTAGTCTATTCCGTGGGCCTCGTAGCCCCTCCGCCGTTTTTCTATCCATTCCCGCACATCCTGGTCGGTAAAAAAATGGCCCCACACCTTCTGCACGCCCCGCCCCCGCATAATTTCCGCGACGGCGGCAAAATCGCCGGGTTCTATTTTCCGGAACGTCAGCCGTTCCGATTCCAGCCGTATTTCCTCCATGGCTGCGTCAGCTCCTTTCTCTTTGGCAGGGTGCTGCAGGCTCCCCAAACGGCTTTGGCCGCAGAACGGAGTTTATCCCGCTCTGCGGCCAAAGCTGCATTTGACGGCATAGTTGCGGCATCCCGCTGAAAACGCCGTATATTCTTTTGACGCCGGGCTATGGCCGGCAGTCCCTATTTTTCTCACAGGGAAAAATAAAATTCTTTTCTTATGAGACGGCCGGGGCTTATTCCTGCTTGATGGCGGTGAGGGCGCTGATTTTTACCGCCCGGTTCGCCGGAAGCACGCCGCTGAGCAGGCCCACCCCAATGGCAAACACAATGGCGCCCAGCGCCAGCCAGGGGGGAATGAGCGAGATCTGCGTGCCGCCGCCTGCCATGCCCAGCATGCCGCCCAGCATGCTGCCGCCCTGCCCGGAGGAAACCAGGTGGTTGATGATTGCCGAGAGCAGGTAACTCACCCCAATTCCCACAATGCCGCCCATCAGCCCAATGAGCCCGGCCTCTACCAGGAACATGGTGCGGATGTCGCCCACCACGCAGCCCAGCACCTTCATAACACCGATTTCACGGGTGCGCTCGTAGATGGACATGATCATGGTGTTGGTGATGCCCAGGGCCGCCACAATCAGGGAAACGGCGCCCAGGCCGCCCAGAATCAGCTGCACGGTCTGCATCTGCTGTTCCATGGGCTTGCGGATGCTCTCCATGCTGCTGGTGTCGGTAAAGCCCAGCTCATGGATGGCGTTTTCAATCTCTTCCACGTAGGCGATGTCCTCCGCCTTGACAATCACCTGCTGGTAGGTGGTGCCGGTGGTGTTCTTTACGTCGTTCTCTTTGTTGTAGGCCTCGGTGAGCTTTTTCGCCAGGGAGATGTCGATGAAGGCGGCGTAGCTGGGGCTGGGGTTTTTGGAGTAGTCGGCAGCCAAAAGGCCGGTGCTCTGCAGCTTGACCGGCTTGCCGGAGGAGGGCGTCATGTTCTCTTGGTTCATCACCACCGCCTCCAGCTTATCCTTCATGGGGTTCACGTAGGGGTCGGGAATATTGCCGTTGGCGTCGGGGATTTGGTTGACCCAGTTGTTGGAATTTTTCTTGGTGTTGTAAAACTGGTACAGGCCATCGCGGCTGAACAGGATGACGTTGGATTTCTGCTCGCCGGAGGGGAATTCCCCCTCCTCCAGCTGGTAGCCCAGGGGTTCCAGCGCGTCCAGGTCCAGGCCGTACACCGTGCCGCTGAACTGGTACTTGCCGCTCATGATGTTAATGCCCCAGGGCACGTTGTACACCGGGGTGGCGGCCGCCACATGGTCCAGCTGGGAGATGGCCTCTACCACGCTGTCGTCCAGCTTGGGGCTGTCGGCGGACTGGTTGTAGTTGTACACCTGGATCATGGTAAGGTCGCCCATCTGGGCCAGGGAATCGTCCATGCTTTTGGAAAGGCCCAGGCCGAAGGAAACCATGACCACAATGGCGCAGGTGCCAATGACCACGCCCGCCACGGTGAGGCAGGTGCGCACCTTCCGCTTCCGCAGGTTCCCCACGCTCATGGAAACCATGTCTTTTACTTTCATGGCTTTTGCTCCCCTTCCCCGGCGGCGGGCGCTTCCGCCTCAGGCTGCTGGGCTGCGGGGGCGTTCCCGCTGTAGGGAAGGGCGAACTGGCTGGGGTCGAAGTCGTCCTCGTCGTCCATTTCCTCCAGCAGGCGGCGGCGCTTGGCCCGGCGCTTTTTCAGCACAACCACCACAATGACGGCGGCAAGCCCGGCCCCGGCCGCGGCGATGAGCACAATGCCCCACACGGGGAAGCCCTGCTCCTCCTCGGGGATCATGCCCGGGTCCATGCCGGGGTCAAAGCCCGGATCCACATAGGTGTTTTCAATGACCTCGCAGGAGAAGGGCTGCTCCACCGTCTTTTGGTTGCCGGAAGCGTCCTCGTAGGTAAAGACCGCCGTGCCCTCCAGCATGCCGGGCTCGTTGGGGGTGAGGGTCGCGTCGTAAGAGTCGCCCGTGCCGGAGTTCACGTTGCCTATGTACATGGTGGTGCCGTCCACCGAGGTGAAGTTGCCCTGCAGCTCTACGCTCAGGTTGTACACGGTGCTTTTGCCCTTGTTCACATAGTTGATGGACAGGTAGCCGCTGTCGCCCATGTAAATGGGGCCGTACAGGTCGGCGCTGCTGATGGTGAACCGGTCCTCCTGGGTAATGGGAATGGAGAAGGTGACGCTGTCGTTGGCGGCCTGGTGGGTTTTGCCGTACACATAGTCGAAGCTTACCTGCATGCTGTAGGAGTTGGGCTCCGCGTCCGCCTTGGGCAGCAGGGTGATTTTCTCCTGAATGGTCTGGCCGGGGCCCAGGCTTTCCACGTAGAAGGTGCTGGAGGAGTTGGCGGGGGTGAACGCCCCGCCGGCCCCGGTGTCGTTGGTGACGGCAGACACCTTGATGACGGCGTTTTCAATGCTCTGGGTGCGGCTGGTGTTCTTGAAGTTCATGGTAAGCTCAAATTCCTTGCCGCCCTGCACGGCCTCGCCGCCGTAGTCGTAGCTTTCCAGAATAATCACAGGCTTGACGCCGGCGTCCTCCGGCTGCGAGGTGGTTTCGTCCTCCGCCGTGCCGGTGACGTATATGTAGGCGGTGGCTTCCTTGGCCTGCACCTCGTCAGAGGAAAGGGAAAGGCCGATGCCCACGTTCCCCGTGGTCATGGAGGAGGCGCACAGCATGGGGAAGGTGACGGCGGCCGTGGCCCCCGGGTCCAGCGAGGGGATGACCTGCTCGCTCAGCCGGCCGTTTACCGTAATTTTGTCCAGCGAGGGCATTTTCACGTTCACGTTGTTGCAGGTTTTCTGCCCGTTGTTCCGCACGGTTACGGTCAGGTCGAACTTGTCGCCCTCCCGCAGGTTCTGCTTGCTGACGGTGTAGCCCTCCAACATGAGGCTGCTCGTTTCCTCCGGCTCAGAGGAGGAAGCCCCTTCGTCCAGCACGCACTCGGTAATGGTCTTTTGCCCGGTGGCGCGGTAGGTGTCTGCGCCGTCTTTCCAGGTAATGGTGAACTTCAAAGTAGCCACGGAACGGCCGGTGTTCGTCATGTATTGTTCAGGAATATAAAGAGTA
>DVMK01000171.1 GCA_018715025.1 Candidatus Caccousia avistercoris | reverse complement strand
GACCACCTTTTCGCAGTACGCCCTGCCCGCCTCTGTCATTTGAACCATTTTGTTCCGCTTGTTTTCCGGCACTTCGGTCACGGTAACGTAATGAGCCGACAGAAGGTTTTTGATGATTACATTCACGGTCTGCTTGGATTGAAAGGTCCTTTTGCAAATTTCAGTCTGCGTCATTCCGTCTTTTGCGTAAAAGAGCACGTTAACCACCAGCAGCGTTTTCATCATCATGCCGTGGCGTTTGGCGTATTCGTCGTACAGGGCAAACTGCTCGTCCCTGAATTTACAGTACAGATAGGCGTTTTTCTTGTCTTCCTTCGTCATGGCACACCGCCTTAGTCTATTTCTTTACAGTCAAATTATTTACTATTTAACTATAGCACGCCTTTTGAGAAAAAGCAAGGCTGAAACGCCTCCGCGAGGGTTGCCCGGTTTCTTCGCCGCGGGCCGTCCCTTCGGGCGGCGCAACCAAAACGCACGTTTTCTGTCAGCGCCGGTTGGTGGAAATTGGGAGGGAAAGCGGTATAATGGAGGCAAGGAGGTTGGAAATCCATGAAAAAGCAAACAAATCTGATTTCTCAAAATTTAACCGCGCTGCGGCAGTACCATAAATTTTCCCAGGAGGAGGTGGCGGAGAAAATCGGCGTAACCCGCCAGGCCGTGGCGAAGTGGGAAACGGGAGAAACCGTACCCGACCTTCTCAACTGCGACGCTCTGGCGGAATTCTACGGCGTTACCGTAGACGCCCTTATGCACCATGATCCGAATGAAGCGCACATGCCCATCCCGCCCAAGGGCAAGCACCTGTTCGGCACGGTCAAGGTGGGGGAACGGGGCCAGATTGTCCTGCCCAAAAAAGCGCGGGAGCTTTTCCAAATCAGGCAGGGGGATCTTCTGGTGGTTCTGGGAGACGAAGACCCGGAAAACGCAGGCATCGCCCTGATCCCCGGCGGCTCCGTTCTGCGCAGGATCTCCTTCCTACAGGACATGCTTGCCAGCGGAAGGGAGGAAGAAAAATGACGGATCTGCTTCGCGTGGAGGGCCTGTGGAAACGCTACCCCGGCTTTTCTCTGCAGGGAATCTCCTTCTGCGTCAAGCCCGGGCGCATTATGGGGCTCATCGGAAAAAACGGGGCAGGAAAAAGCACCGCGCTGAAGGCGGTGCTGAACATGGTGCATCCGGACTCTGGAACCGTCACCATACTGGGGAAGGATTTTTTCCGGCATGAGAAGGAATGCAAGCAGAAAACGGGCGTTGTCTTTGGCGGCATAGAATATTATCCGTTCAAGAGGCTGTCTGCCATTACCGCCGCGGCCCGGCGATTTTATCCGGACTGGGACCAGAATTCCTACGAGCATTACCTGCGCCTGTTCTCGCTGGAGGAAGCCAAACAGATGAAAACCCTCTCCAACGGAGAAAGGGTGAAGTATCTGCTGGCGCTGGCCCTTTCCCACAACGCACAGCTTTACCTGCTGGACGAGCCCACTTCCGGGCTTGACCCTGTCTCGCGGGATGAAATTCTGCAGATTTTTCCCAGATTGTGCAGGACGGGAAACGCTCCGTTCTGTTTTCCACCCATATTACCTCCGATTTGGACCGCTGCGCCCATGACATTACCTACATTCAGGATGGCAGAATTTTGGAAAGCGGCAGCAAAGAGGAATTTTTCCGCGCCTTTGAACATCTGAAAACCCCGCAGGACAGCGGCCCGCTCACCCTGGAGGAAATCATGCTGCGCACAGAAGGGAAGGATTTTCATGAAACTGCTCGGTAAGGAATTGTCGCTGGCCGCCCACCCCACCTCCCTGGTATTCGCTTTTTTAGGCTGTCTGGTGATGGTACCGGCCTACCCCGGCACCGTGGTTTTCATGTTCGGCTGTCTGGCCCCCTACCTTACCCTGCTTTACACGCGGGAAACCAACGACGCATGGTTCACCGCCCTTCTGCCTGTGGCAAAGCGGGAAATTGTAAAAGGGAAATTTCTGCTGACGCTCTCAATCCAGCTGTTTCAGCTGCTGTTTTCCATTCCCTGGGCCGCTTTGCGGGGGCCCCTCTCCATCGGGAACAACCCGCTAGGGATGGACGCCACCGCGGCCTGGTATGGATTCGGGCTTACCGTTTATGCTGTGTTTGATGTCCTCTTTCTGCCTGCCTATTACAAAAACGGTTACCGGGCGGGAAGGGCCTTTGTCCCCGCCGCCCTTCCGCCGCTCTTGATGATGGCGGCTGTGGAGGGCGCCGCCCACCTTCCCTCCTGTTCCTGGCTGGATCGCCCCGCTGCGCAGGACCTGCCCGGCCATGTTCTGATCCTCCTTTTGGGAATGGGGTGCTATGCCGCCCTGCTTTCACTGGCGTACCGGATTTCTGTCAGGCGCTTTGAAAAGGTTGACCTGTAGCCTGCGCCCCGCTGCCGCACGGGGCGGCCTTTTTCTGCACTCAAGTCTACTCCATATATCATTGCGTGAAAATTTTGGAAAATTACAGGTTTCCGTTCTGCCTCCAGTATTTGAGGATATATTGTGCTTGCGAAGTCCGGCCTCCGCTTCCAATCATCTCTCCTTCTTTATTTTTCCGATTCGCAGTATAATCCCGCTTGCGAGTCCCAAAGTTCTTTGTATTTTCCGGCATAGCGCAGCAATTCCTCATGCGTCCCCTGCTGAACCAGCTGCCCATTATGGAGCACCAAGATATCGTCACATATCCTGCAGCTATACAACCTGTGTGAAATAAAAATGCAGGACTTATCTTTGCAGATTTCATGAAAATCCTTGTAAACCGACGCCTCAGAAATAGGGTCAAGAG
>DVMK01000170.1 GCA_018715025.1 Candidatus Caccousia avistercoris | reverse complement strand
TTCTTGTTTTTTTATGCCAATCTTTTATCATAGGATAATGAAAAAACTAAGAAAAAGTGGTATACTGGAACAATATTCTTTCCAGAATATTATTTTTTATCTGGAATTAACTCTTTTGAGTTAAAATTCCGGAAGCCCAGACAATAGTTGCTTTGGGAGAGGGAGGAATCGTCTATGCTCGAAAAGATTTCCATCGGAAAAATCACCTGTCATGTGCGCGCTGCGGCCATGTTGCTCAGCGTGGCGCTCCTTCTTTCCTGCATCGCCGTTTTTCCCCGGGAGATGCTGCCTGCAGCGGCCGGGGCGGCGGATTCCCGCTGGTGGGCGCTGGCGGTGGACTCGGGGAACGAGCTGCGCCCCTGGGCGGAGGAGGAGCCGTCCCCCGAGGTTACATATAAGGTAAAGGTGATTCGTGACTCCGGAAGGGTATATGACACCGGGGACAGCGCCGCCGCCCTGTCGCAGGAGCTGACGCTGGCCCTGCGCGCAGGTTCCGCCTCCCTCCCGGAGGGGGCCGCCGTCCTGGAGGGGAACACGGTTTATATCGGCGGGACAAAGGCGGCCGTTCTTGCCGTTCAGGCAGGGAACGCCTCCGCGCCGGAGGAGGGCTTCCCCGACGGCGTCGGCGTGCAGGCCGGCCGGGGGGAGGACGGGTCGCTTCTTCTCACTCTCACCCGCCAGGCGGAGGCCGGCAGCGGCGACGTTTGGAACAGCCTGGAGCCCCTGACGGTGACGCTCACCCTGCAGGCGGGCGTTCTTTCCCGGGAAGGAAGCGCTCCGGCCTCTGTGACGCTGGAGGCCGGGCTTGCCTCCGCCTGCCGGGGGACGGTTCAGCGGGAGGAGGCGGCGGCGCAGACCGCCCTTTCCCCTTACGCGGTGAACGCCCCCGTCACCCCGGTGGATTCCGGCCGGCCGCCTCAGAACATCTTCTGGCTGGACAACAACAACCAGGAACGCACCCGCCCCACGGTGGAGGAGTACCAGGAAACCTACGCCCCCGCCGTGTACTTCACCCTGGGCCTGAACGAGGCTGTTGACCCGGGGGACGAAGAGCGGCAGAAATACCCCCATGAAGAGTCCTACCTGGGCCAGCGGATCCGGCTGACCGCGGAATCCGGGAAGCTGCTGGGCCTGACGGAGGAGCAGGTGGAGGAGATCCTGCGCGCGGTGCAGGAGGGCGGCGTAAACGCCTACCGGTTCGCCCCCGCCAGCCTGCCCGGCCACGCCGTGTACGGGGACCCGGCGGCAGCAGGGCCCTGCACCACCTACGACGCGGCCTGGGACTTTGCGCCCCAGGAGGTGCCGGGCTATGTGCTCACCCAGGTGACGGAGGAACAGCTGGGCACGGAAGAGGCCCACGGCGCCGACCAGGCCGGGTGGTACTACACCCAGACCCTGGACTTCCGGTTTACCCTGGAGCTTCGCCGGGGCGATATGACCAATAGGGAAACCGCCGGCTTTACTGCGGCTTTCTCAGAGAAATACAAGCTGACCTACGAGGGCGGCGAGATAAACCTGAACGAGCTGGGGGAGGAAAACCGGCTTTCCCTGGAATGGGAGACGGGGGAAGACGGCAAGGACACCGGCGTTTACACAGTGCCCGGCCTGCCCAAGTACACCCTGGGCGGCGTTCTGGTGGATTACACCATAGCGCCCGGGAAGGAAGATCAGGCGGATGTTTCTTACCCGGCCCTGGAGGAGGGCGATTTCTTCGCCCCCACCTTTGATAATTCCTCCGCCCCCGGCTACAGCACCGAAACGGGCGACGTCATTCACAACGGGGGGCGGCTCATCTTCACCCTCACCGGCTCCAAGCGGTACCAGGCGCAGAAGGTCTGGCTGGACAGCGAGGGCGACAAGCGCCCCGAAGGCTATTTTGAGCTGTGGCGCTACCCGGAAAACCAGGGGGTGGAAACCGCTTCCCCGGTTTACAACGGGAACGGATCCCTGGTGACCATGAAGCTGGACACCGCCAAGGGCGCCCAGCAGGTGGTGTTTTCTGTGAACGGCGAGGAGAACGCCTCTTTGCCCAAGTACAACGCGGAGGGCTACGAGTATTTCTATGTGGCCCGGGAATACCTCACCGGCGCGGGCGACTCCTACGAGCAGGTGTTCGGCCGGGTGGATGCGGACGGAACCGTACACGACTGGGTAGAGGTGGACGGCGAGCTGAAGGAACCGGGCCCGGGGGAAGAGCGGGGCGCAAACGACATTCACCTGTACAACGGGGGTGTGCTTTCCAACCGGCGCAGCGGCACCGTTGTGACCAGGGCGGCCAAGGAGTGGAAGGCCTCCGCTTTTCAGGCGGATTTCACCGGCGTGCAGGTAGAGCTCACCCTTCAGTCCCGCCCTGCCGGTTCCCGGGAGGAATGGCAGAACGCCAGAGGGGCGGACGGCCGGGCGGTTGTCAGAACCCTGGAGGGCTTCTCCTCCGAGTCCATGATAGCAGAACTGCCCGCCGAGGCGTACCCGGAGTTTGACGCCCAGGGCCGGAAGCTGGAATACCGCTGGGTGGAAACCAACGTGCTGCAGAACGGGAGCCCCACCGGGTTTCAGCCGGACGGCCAGGGCGGCGGCAGCTTCACCCTGACCCAGGATCTGGGCGAGGGAACCAGCCCGCGGCGGGTGCGGTACGTTTCCCGCTGGGAAAGGCTGGCGGATGGATCCAGCCGCATCACCAATACGCTGGACAATACCATCGATTATGAAATCAAGAAAAAGTGGGTGAATGGGCAGGGGGAGGAATATATCCCCGAGCCGGGTACGAAAGAAGCCGTTTTCCAGATTTACCAGGTGACCTCTCAGGGATCCCTCTCTGCAGTACCCATTGCCCAATACTCCCTGAACGGAGAAGCGGATTCCCAGCCGGCGACGGTGAGGGAGGAGGGGGAGTGGAGCCCTGCCCTGGAAGAGCCCATCACCGCCCAGGAGACAGAGCCCTGGCGGGCCCTGATCGACGGCCTGCCGGAGTTTGACGAAAACGGGCTGAAGTACGAGTATGTGATTTTGGAGGTGGACGCCGGCGGGAACGCTTTGTTCCCCACCTACGAGACCACCCTGGACGAAAACGGGAACTACCACACGGTGGCCATCAACGGCTACGGCGGGGGGAACCGCATTATGGTGCGCAAGGAGTGGATGGACGACGGCGACGAGAGCCACCGCGCCCCGGTTACCATTACCGCCTACACCAGGGAGGGGAACCGGCCGGTTGGCTCCCTCACCCTGGAGGAGGGCGTGTGGTACGGCTGGCTTCCCATCGGCCAGGCAGAGCCGGATGACGTATATATTTTGGAAACCCAGGCAGGGGATGCCGTGGTATACGGCAGCCTCCCCCAGTACCGGGAAGGCATGACGGAAGAGGCGTGGGAGGCGGAACGCACCATCCAATTCCAGGGGAACCCCCACAAGTACGAGGTCACTTACCGGGAGCAGAGAGTGCAGGCCGCCAACGTGACCGCCTTTTTGGTGCAGAACCGGCGGCTGGGCAACATTGACCTGACGGTGGAAAAGACCTGGCTGGACGGCGGCGGCGAAGGACGAAGCGAGCTGCAGGCCGCCATAGCGGCGCTGCCGGAAGGGGAAAAAATTTACCCGGCCCTGAAGCTGGTGTTCAGCGAGCTGTATGGGGACGAGGGGACCATCACCTACCACGGCAAACCGTCTGTTTCCGGCAATCCCCCTGTTTTCGGGCCGGACACTGTCAGCCTGGGCGGCAGCCAGGAAGTGTCCATTCAGAATGCAGACGGCAAACCTGCTTCCAGCATCCAGCTTTTGGATCTGGATCCAAAGAAGGGGACTTCCGCGTATTATTTTTACAACCTTCCCAAGTACAACGCCAAGGGCCAGGTGGCCCACTACAGCGCGGCGGAAATTTGGGTGGATGAACAGGGGCGGGAGGTAACCCTCTCTGCGCTGGACCAAAAGACCTACGGTTCTCTGCTGGCCCTGGCCGGGCAGTACAGCGCCTCCTCCAGCTCCAGCTATGAGGCTACGGAGCATGGGAAGAACGACGTGCAGCGCATCCAGATGGAAAACAGGCGTTCCGCAGCGAAAACCATACAGTGGCACAAGGTCTGGCGGGATGAGTACGCCAGCGGGCAGGGGAACCGCCCGGACATCTACCTGGAAATTTACCAGAAGGGAAGCGCGGCGGGAACGCGCTTTTACCGCAACTACCAGTGGTCTCAGAACATGAGGGAGGAGGGGGCCGAAGGGGAGAACTCCTGGAGCGCCACCATCTCCAACGTGCCCATGTTCGACGGGGACGGCTACGAGTACACCTACTATGCGGTGGAAAAAACCGCGGTGGACTATACGAAGTTCGACTACCTGGAGCCCCAGTACGCCGTCTGGAGCGCGGACGGCCAGGCGGAGATTTTCGGCTCGGAAAGCGGCATAGCAGACGGAGAGACAGCCAAAAGCTGGGCCCTGAAGATTTCTCAGGACGGGGAAGAGGAACTGTACGCCCTGCGGGAGGAAGGCGTGTTTGTGAACCGGCTGGACGCGCCGGTGTCTGTTATAGGCACCAAAATCTGGCAGGATTTCGGCGGCGTGGAGCTTCCGGACGCCTACACCGACTTCCCCCAGGCCGTCTTTACCCTGACCCGGACGGACGGCGATGGGAAAGAGCAGGAAAACTTTGCCTCCCTGACGGTGGAGCCGGGGGACTGGACGGCCATTCGGAAGAACAATAACCACTTTTCCATTCTGTACCAGGGGGAAAACCTGGTGCAGGTGGAAGCCGGCGGATCCGTTTCCATTGTCCCTAAAGATCCCGACGCTCCCCTGCTGCCCAAATACGACGAAAGCGGCAGGCTGTACCACTATACCCTGGGCGAAACCATTACCCTGCCCGACGGTACGGAATGGGATACGGTGTACAGCAGCCCCATCATCCACCAGTACCAGGTCAAAAACACCTACCACAGCCCGAAGACCACCCTGGCCTTTGAAAAATACCTGTACCTGCCGGACGGAAACGGAGACAACACGCCGGACGCCTTCCCCGCCGTGCGCTTCCAGGTGGAACGGCAGTACGAGACAAACAGCGGAGCCATGTCCCAATGGGAAACGGTGCAAACCGTTGTCTGGACCTCTGCGCAGGTGAGGGAGGCGTACCGGCAGGGGAAGAACCTTCTGGTGAGTCGGCGCTTCCTGCTGGAAAACCTTCCCCTGTACGCCACCAACGGCCAGCCGTATACGTATAAAGTCACGGAAATCAAGGATAAAAAAGGGGATTACGAGCTGGGCGGCTGGGACACCTGGACGTCAGCGGATCCGAACGCCCTGAAAGACGGGTTAACCCAGGAGGAGCTTGCCGAAATTCAGAAGGGCACGGCGCAGACGGGGGACGCTTCCGTTACCCTGCCGCTGGCGGCCCTGCAGAAGAATGAGAACGCCGGGAACGGCAGGGGCGAGCCCAAGCCGGAGCGGGAGGTTTCTTCCCTGGCGGCCTTTGTGAACCGGCGCTCCGTTGACCAGCCCAGGGCCGCCCTCACCGGCAGCAAGGTGTGGGAAGACTACGGCAACGCCCTGAGCCTGCGGCCGGAGGCCCTCGCCTTCACCCTCACCCGCTTCACCCAGGCCCAGTCCGGCGGCTCTGCCATGCCGGAGGAAGACTGGGCCCAGGTGACGGTGGGGCCGGGAGAATCCTGTACAATCCTGCTGCTGGATGCGGACGGGAACCCCACCGCAGACCCCCCGAAGGGCGTTTCCGTTGCCTGTTCTGCGCAGAACAACACCTGGACGTATGAGATTCAGGGCCTGGAGCGCTACGCCCCCAACGGCATGCCCTGGCAGTACCGGGTGACCGAGACGGTTCCCGATTCCTACCGGGCGGAGCAGGGGACGGCCAGCCAGCTTGCCGCTTACCGCGCGGAGGAGCCCTACCGCATTCAAATGGGCCAGCTGGAAAACAGCCTGACCGGCAGCGCCTCCTTCCAGAAGCAGTGGCAGGACGAGAGCCGAGCCCCCCTTGCGGCAGATTATTTCGGAGAGATTTCCGTCACCTTCACCCTGCAGGTGCGGGAGGAGAATACCGCCGACTGGGAGGATGCGGAGCAATATTTTGAAAAGAAGCTGGCAGAGCCCGTCCTTTCCGCCCTGTTCCCCACCGGCGGATCCGGCCAGCCGGAAGACCGTTCCGCCTATTTCCAAAAGACCCTCACCGGCCGGGTGAACCAGGCCAAAGGCTGGAGCGGCAGCTTTGCCGGCCTGCCCATGTACCGGCAGGAGGGAACAGGCGCGGTAAAGCTGGAATACCGGGCGGCAGAGACGGAAATCGCCTGGGGGCAGGGAAGCGGGCGCACCGAGCTGACCGTCAGGCCGGAAAATAGCGATGCGGGAACCTCGCTGGAATACGAATCCATCTCTTCCTCGTTCCCCTTCCATCTTCCCAGCGGAACGGTCACGGAAAAGGACTACTCCCAGAGCAGCCTTCTTTCCCACAGCCAGACGGCAAACAGGCTGAAAACCACCCAGCTCACCGTGGAAAAGCAGTGGGAAAACGACGGGGAGAACGCCTACCACACCCGCCCGGCCTCCAACGCGTCGGGGTTGGATTGGCAGGTAGACTTCCTGGTGCAGGTGGACAGCGGCGCGCCCGGGGAGCACTGGCAGAGCGTGAAAGACTACGGCGCAGGCGGCCAGGATGTAGTGCTGTCTGTGGCCGGGAAAAACAGCGCCGCCAGCGCGGAAGCCACCCTGGCCCGGCTGCCCCTGCTGAGCGAAACGACCCGCTACCGGGCCGTGGAGCTGCAGAACGGCTGGAAGCGGAGCCAGGACGGGAGCATCCCGGCGGAATATTATGTGGATACGGGGGATCGCTGCTTTACCTCCTATACCCTGACCCAGTGGGAAAACCACTCTCAGGAAGCAGGCGGCGCGGCCTCCTTCCGCACCACCGCCGTGAACACCATGGAGTCCACCTCCGCGGCGGCGGCCAAAAGCTGGGAAACCTACCGGAACCAGAACTACGAGAGAACCCCCGTCACCTTCACCCTGCAGTATTACGACAGCGGCGCAGGGGAGTGGCGCGACATGAGCCAGACCATCACCCTGGACGGCAGCGCAGACCAGGAGCAGAACGGCTACGCCCCCAACTGTAAGGCCTACCATGAGGCGATGGACTGGGTGGCCGTGTGGGAGTTCCTGCCCCGGTACTACCCAGGCTCCGACGCGAAGAGCCCCAGCCAATACCGGGTGAAGGAGACCATCACAGGCGGCTTCCTCTCGGCGGTGATGGAGTGGAAGCCCGGGGACGTTCCCGGCGTGGGCCAGCCGGATCCCCCTTACCAGTGGGCGTACCTGGTGAAGAATTACCCGGTGGCGAGCCTGCGTGTGGCAAAGCAGTGGCGCGGCGTGCCGGAGGGAGAGCAGAAGGAGGTGCAGGTGCAGCTGTACCGCACCAAAGAGGCGGAAATTCCCCAGGATCCTGCGGAATGGGAGAAGGCCACCCAGCTGCGGAAGGAATCCGGGCTGAAGGTGGCTGAGGAGCCGGTGGCCCCCGTTTCCCTGAACAAGGGGAACCAATGGGGCTTCACCTTCCAAAGCCTGCCCCGCTTCGCGGAGGACGGAACGCCCTACCGGTATTTCGTCCGGGAACTGAAAAAAGATAATACTCCTGCCCTGGAAGGGGAGGAGCTGGACGGCTTCCGGGTGTATTACGAGGACGGCGCGGGCAGCGGGCCCGCCTTCTCCGCCACCGTGCGCAACGTGGCCCTGACCGGGCTCACCGTCACCAAGACCTGGAAGGACAACGGAGACGCCTACGGCACCCGGCCCGCCGCGCCTAACTTCACCGTGAAGCTGCAGCGCAGGACGGCGAACGGCGCCTGGGCCGATGTGACGGGCAGCGGCGGGCAGTCCGTCGCCCCCCAGGAGGAGGAACAGGGCGGCGTCTGGACTTACGTTTTCCAGGACCTTCCCACCCACGGCGGGGACGGAAACGCCTTCCAATACCGGGCGGTGGAGGTGTGGGCAGAGCAGGGGGAGAGCTCCCGGTACCGTCATGAGGGCGGCGAAGCGGCCTTTGCCGGCGGCGAGTACACCGTTTCCCTCACCAACACGCTGCAGGGCCTCACCTCCCTCACCCTCACCAAGGAATGGCTGGACGGCGCGGGGGACGGAAGGCCGGGCAGCATTCAGGTGCAGCTCTACGCCAACGGGATCCCTCAGGGGAATCCGGTGACCATAACCCCCAGCCGAAGCCCTGCGGCGGAATTCCTGCTGGGGAAGGGGAACCAGTGGACGTATACCTTCACGGATCTTCCCCAATACGACAATGAGGGCGTGCGAATCCAGTACACCGTCCGGGAGGTTGCCGTGGATTCCGGCTATGATTCCCAGCGGGAGGAGGACGGCCTTCTGCAGCCGGACGGCAGCTTTTCCGCCCGCCTGGTGAACACCCGGCTGACCGGTATTTCTGTGGAGAAGAGGTGGCAGGGCGTGGCCTCCGCAAACCGGAAGCCCGTCACCCTGGCCCTGTACCGCGCCGCCGGGGGAAGCGCCCCCGAACCGGTGCTGGATGCGCAGGGAAACCCCCTCACCGCCGTGCTCAGCAGCGGAACCGGCTGGACGCACACCTTTGAACGGCTGGCCAAGTACAGCCCGCAGAATCTGGAGTACCAGTACACCGTGCGGGAGTATGTGCAGGGCGGCACGGCCGAGGAAGCGGGCTACACCGTTTCCGCCGGGGAAGAGCCCGGGAAAATCACCGTCACCAACCGGCGGCTCGTCACGGTGCAGGTGGAGAAGGCCTGGAAGGACAACGGGAACGCCTACGGCACCCGGCCCTCGTCCCTGGCCCTGGCCCTGACCCTGTACCGCAGAACAGAGGCTTCCCCCGCCTGGGAAAAGGTGGAGAACGCCCAGCCCAGCTGGACCGACCAGGAGGGCAGCCTGTGGCGCTGCCAGTTTGCCGGGCTGCCGGAGGCGGACGAAAAGGGCAATTTGTATTTCTACAAGGCGGAGGAAGAGCCTGTCCCCGGCTACCGGGGAGAAAGCTCGGTGTCGGGCCCCGGGGAGGACGGCGGCTTCGCCGTGCAGCTCACCAACACCCTCGACGGCGCCACAGAGGTGCCCGTCACCAAGGAATGGGACGATGAAAACAACCGGCTGGGCCTGCGGCCGGAACGCCTCACCCTGAAGCTGTACCGGAACCAGGAGGAAACGCCCTTCCGCACCGCCGTTCTCACCGCCCCGGCGGCAGATCCGGAGGCTTCGGTTTGGACGTACACCTTCACGAATCTTCCCCAATACGATGAAACCGGCGCGCGGTACCAGTACACCGTGGTGGAGGAGGGCGCGCCGGGCCGGTACTCCGCCCATTACCAGCAGACGGAGGAGGGCGGCTGGCAGATCCGCAACTCCCTCCGCTCCCCCGGCGGAGGGGATCCGGGCGGCGGCGGCGATCCGCTTCCCAACCCCCTGCCGGATCCGGAGCCGGGAAGCGGCACGGTGGATTTCACCGTGACCAAATACTGGCATGACAACGGCAACGCCTCCCGCCAGAGGCCGGATTCCCTCACCGTCACCCTGCTGGCGGACGGTCAGCCGGTGCGCACCGCCCAGCTGAACCCGCCCCAGGGGCTGGATGCCCTGGCCGGCGGCAGCGTGTGGCAGTACACCTTCCCAGGCCTGCCCCGCACAGACGGGGAAGGCAGGCCGGTATTCTACTTTGTGCGGGAAGAGGTGCCCGCCGGGTACGACGTGCGGTATGAGGGCGGCGAAATCCACAACACCCTGCAGGGAAGCCTGACCATCTCCAAGAAGGTGGAGGGCGGCGAGAACCGGGAGTTCCGGTTTGCCGTCACCCTGGAGGGGAGCGGCCTGACCGGGCAGTACGGCGGCCTTGCCTTCTCCGGCGGCGCCGCCCGGTTTACCCTACGGGGCGGCGAGAGCGTCACCGCCAGCGGCCTGCCGGCGGGAACGGCCTACACGGTGACAGAGCTGGACGCGAACCAGTACGGGTTCCGCACCCAGTCGGTCCATGCGGAGGGCGTGATTCCCCAGGGGGGAACGGCCTCGGCGCAGTTTGTGAACCGGTGGGCCTCCCCCACGGTGCCCCAGACCGGCGGCCCGGACGAAGCCCTTCCCTGGGCGGCCCTGTGCCTGCTTTCGGCAGCCGGGCTGGCCGCGGCCCTTCGGTGGCGGGCAGGCTGGAAGCGCGCGGGCAGGCATTTCCGGCAGAAGCAGCCCCGGCCGTAAGGCGGCGTTTCAGACATTTGCACAGAACCAGCGCGGGCCGCGCGGGCGCCTTGCCCCCGGCCCGCGCGCCGTTCCCAGCGGAGAAAGGGAGGATTCCATGTGAAAAGAAAAAAGCGGTTCTTCTGGGCGCTTGTGCTTCTGTGCGCGGCCGGGCTGCTGGCGGGGGGTTCCCAGCTTTTGCAGATGAGCGGCCAGCGGCGGGCGGGGGAGGAGTTTTACAGCAGCCTGCGCCTGCAGGCCAGCGCCGCCCCTGCCGGGGCGGAACCGGGGCGGGGCACCTCCCCGCAGGAGAAGCCGGAGGAACCGGCCGCGGAGGAGGCGTCCTTCTGGGAGGAAAATCCCCAGGCGGTGGCGTGGCTTTCCTGCCCGGGCACCTCCCTGGACTTCCCCGTGGCCCAGGGGGAGGACAACGACTTTTACCTGAACCATCTGCTGGACGGTTCCCCCCACCGGTACGGCTGCCCGTTTTTGGACCAGGGGAACGCGGCGGATTTCTCAGACCGGAACAGCATTGTGTACGGCCACCACATGGCGGGCGGGGCCATGTTCGCCCCCCTGACCCAGTACCAGAGCCAGGCCTACTACGAGGCCCACCCCACCCTGCGCCTTTCCACCCCGGAAGCGTCCTACACGGTGGAGCTGTTCGCCGGGTACCCCGCCGATCCGCAGGAGGACGCCAGCCCCTGGCAGCAGGTTTTCCTGACGGAGGAGGAGTTTTCCGCCTGGGCCCGGCGGGCGGCGGAGCGCTCCTGCCTGGAAAGCGGAGTGCTCCCCGGCCCGGGGGATCGGGTGCTCACCCTTTCCACCTGCGAAACCCCCTCCGGCACGCTCCGCTTTGTCCTGCACGGGATCCTCCGGGAGGAAAAAGCGGGGGAATAAAGAAAAAGAGGAGCCTGGCCCCCTTCCCATTGGGGAAGAGAGCCAGGCTCCTTTGCCTGCCGGTATCTATGTTGTTCCTTGCGGGGTCAGCCCATAATAACCATGCCGCCGTCTACGCTCACCGCGCCGCCGATCACCCCGTTGGAGGCGCCGCCCGAGGGGGAAGCGGAGCCTGACACAGAGAAGCTGCCGTCGGAAGCGCCCTCCTCCGGGGCGGCCCCGCCGTCCTCGCCGCCTTCGCTTTGCCCGGCCAGGGCGGCGTCCAGCTGCATCTGCAAATCCGCCAGCGACATGGTCAGCTGCTCGTTCTGCAGCTGCAGCTCGCTCACCGCCTGCTTCTGCGCCTGCCAGCTTACCCCGAAGAAAACAGCGGCGCCCACCGCCGCCGCCAGCACCGCCGCGGCACCTATGGTCAGAGGAAGGTTCCGCTTCCGGGGCCGCACGACCCCGCAGTGGGCGTAAACAGCCCGCAGCTGGGCCTGGTATTCCTTCTTGTCAATGGGAACGCCCCGCTTGGCGTAAGAGCGCAGGGCCTCCTCCAGCCCCTGGGCTTCCTCGCCAATCTCTTTTTTCCGTTCCGGCTCTGCGGTGAGGCTCTCCTCCTTCAGCTCCTGCACCCGGGCCTTGCTCATCTTCAAAAAGGCCTTAATCTCGTGCAGGCACTCGTCGCAGTACCCTAACTCGCTGTAAAATTCCTTCTTCTGCTTGCAAAACTTACACTTTGGCATTCAAGCGCACCTCCGGTGAGGAATACGCGCCCCGCCCCCCTTGGAGGAGGGAAGGCGGAAGCCGCGCTTCCCGCGTTTTGTTCCCGATTTTGTGGAAAAGCTTAGCTGCCCTGCGGCCGAACCAGGCGGCCCGGGATTTGTTCACGGTTCTGCGGGGGATTCCTGGCTGTTTGCTTTTACATAATACCGCTTCCCTCCCCAGGCGGTGGCAATGCCGCCGAACAGGATATTGATGTAGTACGTGAGGATCCGCCACAGGAACATGGCGGGCACCACGTCCTGGCCGAAGAACTTATTGAAGAAAATCACGAAGGAGCCCTCTGCCCCGCCGGAGGCCCCCGGCAGCGGGATGAAGGCGGAAACCATGTTCACAAACACCTGGGCCGCCACCATGGTGATCATGGGGGCGTTTTCCGGCGGAAGGGAAAAGCTGCGGTAAATAAAATACGTGACCAGGCTGTTCACCGTAATCTGCACGGCGGTGCACACAGCGGTGACAAAATACAGGCGGAAGGAACGCCCCATAACGCCCGCGCTCTTGTGGAACATCATCAGCTGGCTGTGGATCCGGTGGTACCTCTGCACCGGGTGCTTCAGCAGGCGCATGCGGTACAGGCTGCGCAGGCAGAACCGCAGCGCCCGGTCCGTTCCCCTGGCGCTTACGGTAAAGGTGAGCACCGCGGCGATGAACAGGCTGTTAGAGAGCAGGCCAATCACTGTGACAAAGGAAAAATTGCTGATATTCCTCTGAAAAAAGCCCAGCTGGGTTGACACCAGAATCATGGAATACAGCACCATCACCACCTGGTACACCAGGGTTTTCATGGCAATGACAGAGCCGGCCTTGCCGGCGTCCATGCCCATTTTCGACATGGCGTAAATCTGCATGGGCTGGCCGCCGGTGGAAAAGGGCGTAATGGCGCTGTAAAACAGCCCCGTCATGCCAATGGAAAAGGATCGGCCGAACCGCCACCAGGGGCATACGTGGCGGCAGAACAGGTTCAGCGTGAACCCCTCCAGCACCAGAGTGCCCAGCGCGGCCGCTACCGCCAGCAGGGCCCATTCCCACTGAAGGCGGGCAAAAATATCCCCAATGTTCTCCACCCCTCCGTTAGAGAGAAGGAAGTAAAGCACAAACCCCAGGGTGATGGAGATGGTCAGAATGGGAAACAGGTTTTTTTTCAGTTTGCTGGAAAAATGAAGTATCATGAGACAACCTCGCACATTCATAAGTTTTCAGGAGGTACTCCTTATTCTATCTCAAAGAGGGCGTTCTTACAAGGGATTTTTTGAATTTTACCACCCTCCGGATTTTCAGACCGAAGTGATGAAAACGCGAGAAAACAAGAGAAAAAAAGAGATTGAGTGAGATCGGAACAGACACCTTGCCGCCGGGATTCCGGGCTTTTCAAATTTGCACGCCCGCGGCGCAGATTCTGTTTGTATTTTTGTGCAAAATCAAGTATGATTATATCAAATCAGCAAGCCGGCTTCTTGCGAAAGGAGGAACAAAAATGGAAGAAGGCACGCTTTCCGTTATTTTTATTTGCTGCATGGCAGGCGGCCTGGTCATTCCCGTCCTGGACATTGTCTCCGGCGCCCTTGGGGGCGCGCTGGACTTCGACGTGGATCTTGACGCAGACGGCGCCGTGCCGGTGAGCCTGATGTCCATTTCCTTTTCCGCCGTCGTGTTTGGCGCGGTAGGCAGGCTGCTGCTTCTGTTTCACCTGCCGCCGCTTCTGTGCGTGGCGCTGGCCGCCGTGCTGGGGGTTCTGGGGGGCTGGGCTGTGATGCGCTTCATCATCCGCCCGCTGAAAAAAAGCTTTCCCCGGGCCCAGAGCATCCGCGACCTGCGCTGGAAGGAGGGGGTGGTGAAGCTGGGCGTCCGCCCGGACTTCACAGGAACCATCACCGTGCTCAGCGCCACCGGAAGCAAGGTCACCTACAGCGCCAGGCCGGCCCCATGGGTAGAGGGGGAAATTCCCCCGGGGACCGAAGTGCTGATTGTGGAAATTGATGAGGGCGAGGGCGTGTGCGTGGTCTGCCCCATGGACGTGCCCAGGCCCGCGAACAAAAAGTAAGGGAGGAATTTTATGCCATTCATGTCGGAGGTTTTTACCACAGTTCTCATTATTCTTGCGGCGCTCATTATTGTTCTGATCGCTGTTTTCTCCACCTGGAAAAAGGTGCCTGCCGACAAGGCCGCCATTGTCACCGGCCTGGGCCGCGCCAAGGTGATTACCGGCGGCGGCGTTATGGTGCTTCCGGTCCTGCAGCGCATCGACTACATTACCCTGGAAAATATCAGCTTTGACGTAAACATGCAGGGCACCCTCACGGCAGACGCCGTTCCCATTGAGGCCAACGGCACCGTGGTGGTGAAAATTAAGAACGACGAGGCCATGATCCGCTCGGCCGTGGAGCAGTTCAACTGCGGCCGCCCGGAAGAAACCAAGCAGCACATTATGGAAACCGCCCGCGACGTGTGCGAGGGCCGCCTGCGCGAAATTATTGCGGACATGACGGCAGAGCAGCTTTACAGAGACCGCAAAACCTTCTCAGAGCGGGTGAAAGAGGTGGCGGAGGACCAGCTTTCAGACCTTGGCCTTGAGCTGAAATCCTTCACCATCAAGGGCATAGGCGACCAGAACGGCTACTTTGAGGCCCTGAGCAAGCCCCAGATCGCCGCGGTCAAGCGGGACGCTGAGATCGCCCAGGCGGAAGCGGTGAAAGAGAGCATGATCAAAACCTCGGAAGCCCGCCGCGCCGGCGAGCAGGCCCGCCTGGAGTCCGAGGCGAAAATCGCCGAGGCCAAGAAGGACGCGGACATCAAGCGCCTGAACTTCGAGAAGGAACGGCAGACCACCCAGGCTATTTCCGACGCGGCCTACAGCATCCAGCAGAACGTGACCCAGAAGGAGATTACCAACACCGAAATGGACGCCAGCGTGCTGCGGGAACAGCGTACCCGCGAGGTGCGCGAGGCGGAAATCCAGATTGAGATTGCCGCCGAGCAGAAGAACATTGAACTGGCCAAGCGCAAAGCGGAACGCAAGGAGGCGGAGCTGCTGGAAACGGTGGTGAAGCCCTCTGAGGCGCAGAAGCGCAAGGCCGAACTGGAGGCGGAGGCCCAAAAGATCGCCATGATCAAGCGGGCGGAGGCCGAGTCCGAGGCCAAGAAGCTGGAAGCCGCCGCCCAGGCGGAGCGCATTAAGCAGGAGGGCGCCGCCCAGGCGGAGATCACCTCTAAGCAGGGCCTGGCCCAGGCAGAGGCTGTGCGCCAGATGGGCCTGGCAGAGGCGGAAGCCCTGGAAAAGAAGGCGGAGGCCCTGGCGAAAATGGACGACGCCGGTAAGCTGCAGATGGTCATTGAGAAGCTGCCTGAAATTGCCCGCGCCGTGGCGGAGCCCATGGCCAAGATCGGCAACATCACCATCATCGACGGTTCCGGGAACGGCCAGAGCAGCGGCGCGGCCGACGTGGCCCGCTACATGGTGGGGTCGCTGAAAGCAGTGAACGAGGCCCTGAAGGACACCATCGGTTTCGACATGACAGAGGTTATGCGCGCCAACACCTTCGAGGGCAAGACAACCCACAAGGTTACCGTGGAGGGCCTGCCCGCCGGGCAGAAGCCGGAAGCGGAGGAACAAGCAGAAAAAGCGTAACTCAGACGCACATTCCACGGCCTTTGGGGCCGCCGCAGGCGAAAACCGCCCAGCGGCGGCCCTTTTTTGCCCAAAAGCGGCCCAAGACCTTCCTCTCCACAAAAAGCAGTATACCCGGCATTTCTCTACCATTTATCAACAGGGGAGGGGGTTTGCGAAAGCAGAGGAGGCCCAGACACAAAAAAGTCCTGCTCCTGATAGTTTTAGGAGCAGGACCGTACCGATAAAAGAAAAATACTACCGCCCGCCGGCGCTGTCAGAGAAGGGGGAAGAGCTGGAGGAAGCCTTCTTTCTGAATGCCGTGAAGGTAAGAGGGAACCGGGGCGGGCGCCCTGACTCTGGGGGTGGGCATGTGCCTGGTAATGGTTTGGAGCATGCTGGTTCCCGGGATCCTGGTGGGCATTGTGGGCATTGTGCTGCTTCTCTGCCTGATCCCGCTGGTCAGGGGGATTCGGTAAGCTTACAGCCCGCTTACGGCCCCGGCCTGCGCAGCTTCAGGAAGTGCAGGGTTACGGTGCCTTCCCGCGCGTCAAGGGGGCCGGAATAGGTCAGCGTGAAGGAGGTGGGGGCCGGGGCGACCAAAATAAAGTGAGAAGAACCGCAGGCGGAGGAGCCGTTCGCCGCAGTGGCAAAATAAACCCCCGTTTCCAGATGGCTGATTCCGTTGTAAAAGGGAGTCACCTGCATATAGCTGGGGGAATTGAAAATGGCGGACACGCTGTATGACACCAGATAATAGCCGGCGGCCAGCTGGACGTGCATTAAGTCGGACTCCGTAATTGTCCCGGTAGGATCTGTGACGGCCGGAAACAAAAGCAGCTGGCTTCCGTTGGTAAACAATTCTGAGGAACCGATGAAGGAGGCGAAAATATCATCGGGCACGGTTCCTTCCGGGCCGGTGGCTCCGGCCGGCCCGGCGGGGCCTGTCGCTCCCGTTGGCCCCTGGGGTCCGGCCGGCCCGGCGGGGCCTGTTGCTCCCGTTGGCCCCTGGGGTCCGGCCGGCCCGGCGGGGCCTGGGGGGCCGGCCATCCCTGTCTGCCCCCGTGGGCCTATGGGGCCGGTGGCGCCGGCGCTGGCCGGGCAGCGGCAGCACGGCTGCGGGCATGGGATGGCGCCGTATAACCCGTAATGATAGCGATAATATTTGTACATAGGCACAGCCTCCGTTCCGGATTCGTCCTGTGGAAGGATTAAAACGGCAGCCCCTGCGGTTTTCCGGCCCTTCCGGGGACGGAGGGAGATCCCGGCGGAACCGCAGCCGCCTGCGCATAGTTCATTTTATTCACCGGCAGGGCGCGGGGTGCGCTGTGCCGGGACGGAACGGAGAAAAAAGAAAGGCCCGGGCCAGGATGCCGTTGACATCCGGGCCCGGGCTTTGTCAGCGAGGGGAAGAAGGGGGATCACGGGGCGCGCCGCAGGCAGGCGCGCAGGGCGTCCCTGTCGGTGATGAGGATGCGGCCGTAGGAGAGGGCGAGGATCCCCTGGGCCTTCCATTCGTTCAGCACCCGGTTTACGGTGACCCGGTTCATGCCCAGGGCCAGGGCCAGATCCTCCTGCGTGTAGGGGATAGCCTGCCCGGTCACACCCCGGTCCGGGTCGGGGGAACAGGTTTCGCTGAGCAGAAAGCTGGCCAGCTTCTGGTAACGGTCGTAAAGGGCAATGCGCCGCAGCTGTTCTGTCAGGTGGTTGCAGGTGTCGGAAAGGTGGCGCAGCAGGAAGCCGGTCAGTTCCTGAGAGCCGCCCGCGGCGGCGTAGAGCTGGTCCAGGCGGCAGGCCAGAAGCTCCACCTGGTTGACGGCGGCCACCGAAACCGGGCGGGCGCTGTGGGCAAGGAAGGAGGATTCCCCGAAAATACGCCCCTTTTCAATGATCTCAAAGGTGAGTTCCCTGCCGGAATTGGTGACGCAGAACACGCGCACCCGTCCCTGACGGATAAAATACAGCCGGTTCGCGTCCTCCCCCTGCAGGTAGATGGTTTCGCCGGGGGCGTATCGGCGCAGGCTGCCCGCCGCCTCAAAGCAGGGGTACAGCTGCTCTGGAATTTTCGTCTGGCCCATGGCTTTCCTCAGCCTGCCGGGACTTCGATTTCCTGAACGCCCAAGGCGCCGGGGGCAATCTCATACTTTTCAAACACCAGCACCGGGTTCCCCGCCTCGTTGATATAGAAGCGCTGGGTGTCGGTAATGCCGGTGAAGCCGCCCTGCTCCGGCGTGAAGAAGTCCTCGGGGCTGGCGCTGATGACGGCCTGCACCGCCGCGTTGGCCTTTTCCCTGTACTGAGGCCCCAGCAGATCCTCCAGGGTGATCTCCCCGCCGGTTTTCAGGTTGATGTTGTAGTAGGTCAGCTCGGTGAACGAGCTGGCCCGCACCTCGTACCGCTGCAGCTCAAAGGAAAGGTATTCTTCTGTGGAGGATTTTACCTCGTAGTCAAAGCAGATGGTGACGGGGATGAAGCTGTCCGGATCGCCGCCGGTGGCCAGGTAGGCCTGGTATTCCTCGTCGGCCCGCTGCTGGGCCTCGGCCATGCCCGCATCAATTTTTTCCTGAATTTCCCGGTTGATCCGCTCCTCCAGTTCGGGGGAGCCGGTGCCGGCCACCCGGGGAACGCGGACGTCCAGAAGCTCCTGCTCGGTTTCCACGCTGTACTGGCGGAAGGTGAGCACCTGGGCCACCTGCCCCAGCACCGGCAGCTGAGAGGCCGCCGCGGCAAAGGCGGCGTTGGTGTTCAGGGCCGCCACGAACAGCAGGCAGAAGCAGGCGGCCAGGGCGGCGGCCTGCCTGCCCCAGTGCCGGCGGCGCTTCTTGTGGAAGCAGGACCGCACGGCGAAATCCAGCTCCTGAGGCGCTTTTGTGTCCAGATACTCCTGCTTCAGCTGCTGCAGACGCTCCCAATCGTTTGTCATGTCAGCTCCTCCCTCCCGGACAAATCCAGGCGCAGAGCCGCCAGCGCCCGGTACAGCCGCGATTTCACCGTACTCAGGGGCAGCCCCATTACCTGGGAAATTTCCTCCAGCTTCATATCCTCAAAAAAGCGCAGCACCACCACGGTGCGCAGCTTGGGATCCAGCTCTGCCAAAGCGCGGCGCAGGTCCCACAGTTCATCCTGATCCCGTTCCGGCGCGGCGGGCTCCTGCCAATCCTCCAGGGGAACGGCGGGCCTGCGCCGCCGCAGGCGGGTCAGGCATTCGTTGACCAGAATCCGGGTCAGCCACACCCGCAGGCGCTCCGGGTCCCGCAGGGTGGAAATTTTGTCTATCGCTTTTAAAACGGCTTCCTGTACGGCGTCCAGGGCGTCCTCACGGCTTCGGGTGTAGCTGTAGGCCAGGCGGTAAAGCTCCTGCTGGTGCTCCGTCACGTAAGCCTGAAGCCCTTTCAGCCCCGGAGGCGTGCCCATGCGCACCACGTCGCGGCCCCGCCTTACCGGCCGGCAGCCTCGTCAATGATGGCCTGGGCGGCGCTGTTGTCGTCAGAAAGGCAGAGAATGACGTACTTGCCCATCACGTCCACCAGAGGATCGTTCAGCTTCGTCATCTCCTTGGGCTGGTAGTCCTCGAAGGCGGCTTTCTGGTCGGCAACCCGCTGGTTGACGGCCTCTTCAATGGAAGCGGCCGCTTCCGTGCTGACAGCCTCGAACACGGCGATTTCCTCGGCGGTAGCCCCGGTGCTTACGTACACCTTGTGCTGCGCCACGGTGCTGCTGTCAAGGCCGTAAATGTTCAGCCCCGCGTCGCCCTCCAGGGCGGTGAGCTGATCCTGGAAGGTGAGCTCAGAGGCAAGGCGGTCCGCCAGGGCCCCCACGTCCAGGGTAACGTCGGCGTTTTCGTTCCCGCCGGAGCAGGCGGCGCAGGCCAGCATCAGGGCGCCTGCGGCAAGCACGGCGAGAACGCGCTTCCAAATTTTTCTCATGATTGGTTCAGCCCTTTCTGTCAAGTGTTTTCGTCCAGATATGCCACCCATTTGCGGCAGTAGTCAATGTTGGGGTGCACCCCGTCGGTGGAGGCGCCCACCGGCAGGCTTCCGGTTTCGTCCATCACCGCGGTGTTTACCGGCAGATAGGTGACCCCCTTTTCCTCGCACATCTTCTGAATGAGTTCGTTGTACAGGTTGATGCGGGGGTTGTTGTAAATATCGTCGATCTCTGATTTTTTCTGGGAAACCGGCAGGATGGACTGGACATAAATGGCGGCCCCCGGCTGCGTTTCCTTCAGAGTGTCGATGATTTTTCCGTAATCTTCAATGAAAATGTCAGTGCTGTACCAGCCCAGCTCGTTGACGCCCAGCATAATATAGATGCGCTGGTAGGAATGGCGGGAGATGGCGTCCATGACGGTGAGCTTTTCCCCGCCCTCGTCAATCACCTCTTTGGTGAAGGCGGTGTCCACCATCAGCCCCTTGTGCGTGTAGAAGGTGGCGTTTTTCAGCAGGCCGTAGGTCTGCAGCGCCTCGGTGCGGCTGTCGCCGATGAAGGCGGCGTCGCTGTAGTCGCCGGGCTCAGCGGGGGCGGCGCTTTCCGCCTGGGAGGCGGCGGAGGAAACGGGCTCTTCCCCCTGGGAGGAGGGGCCTGCGGCAGACTCTGCCTCAGCCTGCGAGGGCGCGGCCGAAGCGGCGCTCTGCGGCGGTGCGCTTTCCGCCGCCGAAGGGGGGGACGAAGCCTCTCCCTGAGAGGCGGCAGGCTCGGCGGTAAGGTGCCTGACCAGGACAACGCCGCTGAAGCACACCACGCCTACCAGCAGCAGCGCGCACAGAACCATCAGGGCGCGCCTGACTGCCAGATTTTTCTTTTTTCGGTAATAATTTCCCCGCTGTACCTTCAAAACGTCCACCTCGTTCAGCAGTCCTCCCGGGGAGGGAGGCTGGATTTTGTATAAAATATGATTGACGGTATTCCTGTCGCCCAAAGAATGAAAGCATTCTGAAAATCTCATCTCCGCACGGCGCCGCGCGCATTCGGGGGTGTGCGCTGCGCTTCCCCATGCACAGGCCTGCGGGGCCGGGAACAGCCTCTAATAGTAGAGACTCACAAGGGGGTGGAAAAGTTTCATGGGGAGAAAAATTTTTCTGATAAAGATGAAAAACGGGACACGGCAAACGCCATGCCCCGTTCCAAATGCGAAAAATTACTTGCAGGCCTCGTAGACGGCAACCGCGCAGGCCACGGTGGCGCCTACCATGGGGTTGTTGCCCATGCCGATCAGGCCCATCATTTCCACATGGGCGGGCACGGAGGAGGAGCCGGCAAACTGGGCGTCGCCGTGCATGCGGCCCATGGAGTCGGTCAGGCCGTAAGAGGCGGGGCCGGCGGCCATGTTGTCCGGGTGCAGGGTACGGCCGGTGCCGCCGCCGGAGGCAACGGAGAAGTACTTGCGGCCGTTTTCCAGGGCCCACTTCTTGTAGGTGCCGGCCACCAGGTGCTGGAAGCGGGTGGGGTTGGTGGAGTTGCCGGTGATGGAAACGTCCACGCCCTCAGCCTTCATGATGGCCACGCCTTCCAGAACGTCGTTGGCGCCGTAGCACTTCACAGCGGCGCGCTCGCCGTCGGAGAAGGGCTTGGTCTCCACAACCTTCAGCTCGCCGGTGAAGAAGTCGTAGTCAGTCTTCACATAGGTGAAGCCATTGATGCGGGAGATGATGTAAGCGGCGTCCTTGCCCAGGCCGTTGAGGATGATGCGCAGGGGTTCCTTGCGGGCGCGGTTGGCGGTCTTGGCGATGCCGATGGCGCCCTCGGCGGCGGCGAAGGACTCGTGGCCAGCCAGGAAGGCGAAGCACTTGGTCTCATCGCGGAGCAGCATGGCGCCCAGGTTGCCGTGGCCCAGGCCCACGTTGCGCTGCTCGGCCACAGAGCCGGGCACGCAGAAAGCCTCCAGGCC
>DVMK01000169.1 GCA_018715025.1 Candidatus Caccousia avistercoris | reverse complement strand
TTCTGTTCTCCTGAAATCGCTGGGATATTCCACAGAACAGATTTGCCATCAGCTTGGTATTTCGATTTATTCTTATTACAACCGCGTCAAACGGCTCAAAAAGAAATTAAAAAAATTTTTTGAGAGCGACTAAAAAGAGCCTTTCTCCTGGGCTATAGAGTGAAGGGCAAACGAAAAAGTCCTTCACCCTGCAGCTTGAAAACCGAATACCAGCCATGCGGGTACATTCCCGCCCAGGTGAGCGACATCGGAAAAAACGCCATGACAAGCCACAGCGCAGGCTTTGAGCGGTTTCTTTTGGCCGGAAAGAGGGAGCAGCCCCCTTTTTGCCAAGACCCTGGGTGTGGAGATTATGATACGCATTATCGTCCGCCCACACGTCAGATGGGTTGGCCAACCCTGGGTTGTAATCAGCAAGACCCTCGGAAAGCCAGTGAGCGGCCTGTAAGCTGCAGGCCCGCCCGCATGGTTCCCTGAGCCGGAAGGAAACCATGGCGCAGGGATTCCGCGTTTTTTAGCTTGAAACTCAGAGAAATGCTGTTGACGGCGAATCCGTGCGGCGCAGGAAAGTCCCGCGCCGCATCAGTTTGCCGTCAGCCATTTAAAAGGAGAAAGGCGCTATGAACAAAGAAGGCCGGGACATGGACGCTCATCTGGAGATTGAACGAATTTTCCGCGTCCTGCTCCCGCAAAATGGAATGTCTGTGCGTGAACAGCAAATATCCCTTTGCCATAAAATGCTGGATACCCTGATTCAAAATAAAATTGCTTTATGTGACGCGGGGGTGGGGATTGGAAAAACCTATGCCTACCTGACGGCCTGCGTCCTTCTGAAGAAATTTTATTCATCCGGGCCGGCCGGCCTTCAGCCGGTGGTGGTCTCCACTTCCAGTGTGGCGCTGCAGGAGGCTATTGTTGGGGAATACCTTCCCTTTTTGTCGCGAATCTTTCTGGAAAATCATATTATTCAAAAACCTGTCCGAGCTGCCGTGCGCAAGGGGAAAGAGCGGTTCGTGTGTGACGTCAGGCTGGCTCAGCGGCTGGAAGCCGTAGAAGGAAAGAAAAAGAACAGCGGGCAGCTGGAGGCGCTCCGTTCCCTTCGCGTTTACTATGACCTGGATTCGGTAACAGGACTCAGCGGATTTGATCGCAGGCAGGTATGCGTACCAAAGGTTTGTCCCAAAGACTGCTCAAGAAGAAATACCTGCCGTTATCGCCAATATTGGAAGGAAGCCCGAAATGCGGAAATATTTGTCCAAATATGCAACCACAATTACCTTTTGGCCGATGCTGCCCACCGGCTGCAGGAACGTCAGCCTTTGCTGAACAACTACAGGGCGCTTGTCATTGACGAAGCCCACAAGCTGACTGCCGCCGCCCGCCAAATGTATGGGCAGAGTCTGACGGCAGAGGACTGCCATGAGCTCTGCACCATGCTGGCTCAGGAAGGGCGTCCGCTGGCGGCTCAAAGATTGAGAGAACGATTTTCTCACCTAATGGCAGCCGTATGCCGGGGAGAACTTTTGGAAGAGGTTCAACGCATGGCTTTTGTCCTGACAGCCGACAGGGAAGCGGCACTTCGGGATTGCCTCTCCCTCCTTCGGCAGCTCCAAAAGGGATTCTTTCTGCCCCTTCCTCACGGGCTCTCTTACCGGCTGGAAAGAACAGAACAACTTCTCAACCTGTTCTTTACCGGTGACAGGAGATACGTCCTCTACCTTCAATACGGGAAGGATGGGAGCCCCAGCCTTTGTGCTGCCAGCCGGAAACTGCCGGAGCAGCTGGACCGGGCGCTCTGGATGCAAAATGTTCCTGTAATTCTTACCTCCGGCACCTTGATGGCTGGGGGCAGCTTTGACCGTACCAAGCAAATTATGGGCCTGTCCTCCCATCGCCGCCTGGAAGATTTTGTTGCAGTTTCGCCCTTCCATTACCAGGAAAATTGTATTCTCTATTTTCCTGAAATGGTACAGAAGGTACAGATGGGAAGCGAACAGGAAGCGGAATATTTGGCAGAGCAGATCTGCCGCTTGGTGAAAGCGACTCATGGCCACACTCTGGTGCTGTTTACTTCTTACTCCCTTATGGGCGCTGTTTATCACCAGGTAAAGGACCGCCTGGCCTTCCCTCTCATGGAAGTATGGCGGCATTCTCAGGATGTCATCCATCAGTTTAAGCAGGCTTCCAATGCGGTACTGTTCGCAGCGGGCTCTTGTTGGGAAGGGGTGGATTTTCCCGGCGATATGGTATCGTCGCTTATTATTGCGCGTCTGCCCTTTCCTGTTCCCGACCCATTGAGCGAAGCGGAACGGGAGCAGTACCCCATCCTGCAGGATTACATCAAAGCCGTTGTGATCCCCGATATGCAGGTAAAGCTCCGGCAGGGGTTTGGCCGTGCCATCCGCACGGAAATCGACACCTGTGTGGTGAGCATCCTGGATCGCCGGGCAGCCCCCGGCGGACGGTATCACCGGGCTGTGCTGGAAACCCTGCCGCCCCTTGTTCTCACCAGAAAAATAGAAGAAGTAGAAAAATTTATCCGGGCCAAGAAAAGCCCAGATTATTTTATCAGATAATGAATGGAGGCTGAATATGAAAATAGTTTTTGCAAACCCGGGAGAATGTTCAAGAATTGTTGAAACATGCGCTCTTGAGAGAATCATTGATCAAACTGTCAAAATCAAAACCGACCGATCTCCTTTTTCGGATGATGAAAACATCTGCGTGGTG
>DVMK01000009.1 GCA_018715025.1 Candidatus Caccousia avistercoris | reverse complement strand
GGTGTTCCGTTTTCTGTGGAAAACGGCCAAAGGCTCTGCCTTTGGAATCCGCAAACTTTTGAAAAAGTTTGATCAAAACTTTCACGTTCGCTCTCTCTTAAATTCTTCTTGAAAAAGGGGAACGAAAACTTTATAATTCACTTTAATTTAAATTCTTCCGTCAAATACACCATTATATATAGTCAACTGCGAAAAAAGGAGGGATCGGCTTGCGGGCCGTTTTACAGCGGGTGCGCAGCGCCAGCGTTGCCATCCAGGAAAAAAAGACAGGGGAAATCGGCCGGGGCTTTCTGGTCCTGCTGGGCATCGCCCCTGAGGACACCGAAAAGGAATGCGATTTCCTGCTGGAGAAGGTGCTGGGCCTGCGGGTGTTTGAGGACGAAGCGGGCAAGATGAACCGCTCTCTCATGGACTGCGGGGGCCAGCTTCTGGTGGTTTCTCAGTTCACCCTTTACGCAGACTGCCGGAAGGGCCGCCGCCCCTCCTTTACAGGGGCCGCCAGGCCGGAAACGGCCGTGCCGCTGTACGAAAGGTTTCTGGCCCGCGCCAGAGAGGCGGGCGTGCGCACCGAATGCGGGGAATTCGGCGCAGACATGCTGGTTTCGCTGGAAAACGACGGCCCCGTCACCATCCTGCTGGACACCAACGACATCATGCCCGGGAACCGGGCTAGGAGATAAGGAGGAATTTTTACTATGCTGACAAGGGATTACAAAAATTCTGGGGATATGATTTCTGTTCTGGGCCTGGGCTGCATGCGCCTGCCCAAGGTGGAGGGCAGCGAGGACATCGACCGTCCCAAGGCGCAGGAGATTGTGGACTACGCCTATTCCCACGGGGTTAATTATTTCGACACCGCCTACCGGTACCATGCCGGCGATTCCGAGCTGTTCGTGGGCGAGGCCCTGCAGAAATATCCCCGGGAAAGCTTTCACCTGGCCACCAAAATGCCCATGTGGCTGGTGGAGAAGGACGAGGATGTGGCGCGGATTTTCGAGGATCAGCTGAGCCGCTGCCGCACGGAGTATTTCGACTTTTACCTGTGCCACGCCCTGGATAAAAACGCCTTTCAAAAGGTACTGGATTTCCATGTTTACGATTACCTGAAAAAGCAGAAGGAGGCCGGGCGCATCCGCCGCCTGGGCTTCTCCTTCCACGACAGCCCGGAGGTTCTGCAGCAGATTGTGGACGCCTACGAGTGGGATTTTGCGCAGATCCAGCTGAATTACCTGGACTGGGAGCTGCAGGACGCCAAAAGCCAGTACGAAATTCTCACCCGGCACGGCATCCCGGTGGTCGTGATGGAGCCGGTGCGGGGCGGCGCGCTGGCCAGCCCCTGCCCGGAGTCGGTGGAGATTTTTGAAAAGGCGGCCCCCGGCAAAACCCCGGCCTCTTGGGCCATCCGCTTTGCCGCCTCCCTGCCCAATGTGATGACCGTGCTCAGCGGCATGTCCACCATGGAGCAGGTACAGGACAACGTGGCCACCATGACCGGCTTCCAGCCCCTTTCGGAGGAGGAGCGCCAGGTGGTGGAGGCCGCCCTGGAGGCTTACCGGAAGAACAAGACCATTCCCTGCACCGGCTGCCGCTACTGCATGGACTGCCCCTTCGGGGTGGACATTCCCGGCGTGTTCAAGGCCTACAACACCTGCGCGGTGGGCGGCGGCAAAGAACGCTTCCGCCGGGAGTACGCCGCCCTGGGGGACGAACACCAGGCACAGAACTGCCGCGCCTGCGGGAAGTGCGTCTCTCACTGCCCGCAGAAAATCCAGATTCCGGAGCGCATGAAAGACATTCGGGAATTCGCCGCCAAGGAATAAGCCATGGAGGATGAAGCCCTTTCCCAGACCTTTTCCGGGGAAGATTTCTCCTGCGTCCACTGGCAGAAGCGGCGGTTTTCCGGCTGCCTGTTCGCGGGCTGCGACTTTTCCGACGCCCTGCTGGAGGGCTGCCAATTTGCCGCCTGCCGCTTCCGCGCCTGCCGTTTTCACGGCACGCTGTTCCGCCGGTGCGCGGTGGTGAACAGCGCCTTCCCCTACGCCAGCCTGTTCGCCGTTTCGTTTGAAGAGTGCAAAATGACAGGCTCCAGCCTGGCAGAGGCCGACGCCTCCGCCCTGACGGTGCAGGGGGGCGCCTGGTCCCTCACCGACCTGCACGGCCTGAAGCTGGCCCGCATGGAATGGCGGGGCGTAAGCCTGGCCGGGGCGGATTTGCGGGAGTGCGACCTGAGCCGCAGCCGGTTTTTGGACTGCGACCTTTCCAGCGCGCAGCTTACCAACGCAGACCTGCGGGAAAGCGACCTGCGGGGCAGCCGGATGGACGGGGTGGATTTTCCCCATATCAGAATGAAAAACACAAAAATCGATTTGGAGCAGGCCGTCCTCCTGGCAGAGTCCATGGGGGCCAGGTTCCAGCCGTGAGGAGCCGAAGCATGGAAATTGAACGGAAATTCTTACTCCCCGCCTTCCCCCAGGGCCTTCCCCTTCTGGAGGAAGCCCGCATGGAACAGGGGTACCTGTGCGCCGACCCGGTGGTGCGCATCCGCTCGAAGGAAAGCGGGGGGAAAACCGCCTGCCGCCTTTGCTTCAAGGGGCAGGGCCGCCTGGTGCGGCAGGAAACGGAGCTTGCGATTTCAGAGGAAACCTTCCGGGAGCTGGCGAACCTGCTGAAAGCCCCCATGGTGAAAAAGGAGTACCGGGTGTACGCCCTGCCCGGCGGCGAGCGCCTGGAATGCAGCCTGGTGGACGGCCGCTTCTATTACGCCGAGGTAGAGTTCCCCACCCTGGAGGAAGCCCTCGCCTTCACCCCGCCCCCCTTCCTGGGGCGCGAGGTAACGGAGGAGAAGGGCTTCACCATGGCAGAATACTGGGAAACCCGCCGTTTCCCCACCCTTGACTGAGGCGGCTGTGGACGCGGAGCGCTTTCGCTTCCTCTGCGAGGACTACGGCGAGCTGGAACGGCCCGGCGGCATTGGCGTCATGGGGGAAAAGGGCGTGCACGCCGTGCTGAAGCGGTACTACCAGCCCCAGGTGGGCGGGCAGGAAATCCGCGTGGGCCGTTTTGTGGCAGACGCCGTCACCGGGGACGGCTGCGTGGTAGAGGTGCAGACCGGCAGCTTCGCCCCCATGCGGAAAAAGCTGGCCGCCTTCCTGGAACGCTACGAGGTGGTTGTGGTGCACCCGGCCTACCGCACCCGCTGGGTGCGCACCGTAGACCCGGCCACCGGGGAGCTTTCGCCCCGCCGCCGGTGCGGCCGGCCGGAAACGCCCTGGAAGCTGTTCTACCAGCTCTCTTCCATCCGGGAATTTCTGGGCAGGCCCAACCTGCACTTCCGGGTGCCGGTGCTGGAGGTGCAGGAGCTTCGCCGCAAGGGGGACCGGCGGGGCGCCCGGTACGAGCGCATCCCCTCCGCCCTTCTGGAGGAGGCGGTGTTCCAGACCACCCGGGACTTTCTCACCCTGCTGCCCCCCGGCCTTCCCGCCCCCTTCACCTGCGCGGAGGCGGCCCGGGCCGCCGGCGTCCCGGCGGAGGACGTGCGCATGGGCCTGTATATGATGAACCTGCTGGGCCTGGTGCAGCGCACCGGCCGCCGGGGCTCCGCCTACCTGTACCAGCTTCCCCCGGCAGAATAGGGCGGCACGGAAGGCCGCAGGAAAAAGAGTACGTTGTGTGAACGTCCTGTGAAATTTGTGGGAACCGGGAAAAAGCCGTTGACTTACCCAGGATCTCCGGGCTATAATAGAACTGTTTTATACAAAAGATAGGGCTGTTTGATGAAATAAGGCGGCAAAGAACGCCAGCAGGCCCAGGGAGTGATTCGGTTGGCAAGGGAACGGTATCTTCTTCACGCAGGGGAGGAGGAGATCAACCGCGAGGGCGCGGAGATCACCTTGAAGACCCCCAAGGATAAGTGGGACAATTTCTGGTTTTACCATAAAAAGCACGTGATTATCGGGACGCTGGCGGCCATTCTGGTGGGGTATATGATCTACGACCTGGCCACCAAGGTGGAGCCGGACTACAACGTGGCAATCCTCAGCTCGCAGACCATCGCCTACGATGCGGCGGAGTACCTGGCGGACGCCCTGGCCCCCTATGGGGAGGATTTGAACGGGGACGGCCAGGTGGTGGTGCAGGTAAACACATTTGACATTGCCCAGGGGGCGGCGGCAGAGAACGTGGATCCCAATGTGCAGATGGCCTCGATGACAAAATTCATGGGGGATCTGCAGACGGGGGACTCGTACATCTACTTTACCGACGACACCTCCTTCGCTGCTTATGTGACCGAAGAAGGCATGTTCGCCTACCTGGACGGCTCCAGCGTGCCGGAGGGGGCCACCGACTACGAAAACATGCGGCTGCCCGTTTCTGAGTGCAAGGCGCTGGAGGGGACGGAGATCGGCCAGTACCTGCAGGATTTCAGCATCTCCCTGCGGGACATCCGCCAGTCCCTGGTGGAGGAGCGGCCCGAGTACTACCTGGGCGCCAAGGCCCTGTACGAGAACATGGTGAGCGGAACGGTCGTCACCCCGGAGGCCGCCGTGGAGACCTCTTCCGCCGGGTAACAGACACGGAAAAACACGCCGCGCCGGATCTGGAACCATTCCAGTTTCGGCGCGGCGCTTCTGTTTCTGCAGCTGCGGCGCGCCGCTTCTTTTTCCTTAAAAGGACAGCTGTCCGCCGCAGGCGGCGGTGAGGCCCAGCATCCAGCCCACCCAGCGGGCGGCGGTGGAGGCCCTGCGCAGCAGGGTGGCGCGGCTGCCCACGCCGCGCAGCTCCATGGGGGCCATGAGGGCGGCGGCTTCCTCTGCGGCGGGGGGGCGGCCCTCCCGCAGGGCAAAGCGGAGAAGCTCGCGGAAGGGCTGGTGGCGCAGGATGAGGCCGCACAGGGCCGCCTGGCGCTTCCGGTAGCCCAGGGCCATCAGGCGGCGGCCCTCCTCCGTAAGGCGGAAGCGGGGGCCGTCCTTTTCCAGCAGGCCCAGGTACCGGCCCGCGGCGGTGTAGTAGCTGGTCTGGCGGCTGTTGAAGTCGTAGGCGGCCGTCACCTCCTCGGGGGTGAGCTCCTGGGCCTGCAGCAGCTCGCACAGGTTCACCACCCGGTCGAACCGGTTGGCCTGGGGGAAGGTCACGGGGGGCTCCGGCTCAGGGCGGGCCGCCTCCAGCGCATCCAGCAGGTCTCGCTGGGTGAAGCTGGTGTCCTCCAGGCTGTAGTTTTTCTGCTGCACCAGGCGCAGGGAATTGTAGCGCCCCGGGTCGGTGAATTCGTACTCGTACAGCCGGAAAATCCCGTTGGAGTACACCAGGAACACGGGCCGCACCCGCTTGTGCACCCGCCCGTTCCAGGCCCGGAAGGGGTAGTACAGCTGGCGCACCAGAAAATCCTCCGCCAGGTCGCGCTTCGCCTCCAGCAGGGCAAGGCTGCGGGCCCCCTCCAGGGCTGCGTCAATCTCAATCTGAGAGCGGTCCACCTCCACCGGCAGCAGCCCCCCGGCGGCCGTTTCAATCTGGAAGGAAAAGCTGTCGGAATGCATCCGCCCCGACACGGTGGGCGTCAGCCGGTCCTCCCCCAGAAAATCCCCCAAAATTCCCGCGGCCAGGGCGCAGTTCAGGGCGATGGCCTCGCTGGGGATGTACCCGGCGTCCAGGCTTTCCAGGGAAGCGGGCAGGGAAAAGCGTTGCACCTGGGCCGCGGGCTCCTCAAAGGTCCGGTACGCCTCAAAGGGCGCAATCAGGTAATCCCCCCGTGAGACGGGGAGAATGGCCAGCCGGTGCTGGGCGAAGATCTGCGGCAGGTTGGCCCGGTGGTCGAACTTCGCCATCAGGCGGGGCTCCCGGTACTCCCGGATCTGGTCGGCAGAGATGCGGAAGCTGCCCTGGCGCTCCACGGCCTCCAGCACCTGGTAGCGGAGGAAGATGGCCTCCCAGGCCTGGTCGTTCTTGCCCCCGCCCTTCCCGCTACTCATAATTGCGGATGACCACCTCATCCACCTGGCCCCTGCGGGTGGGGTTGGAGTTCACGGCCCGTCTGGCCCGCACCACCGTGATATGATATTTTTTATACTGATCCTTGATAAAATCTGTGGCGGAGTTGGAAAGCATGAACTTGATTTTCCGCCGGTTCAGCTCGTCGCAGCACTCCCGCAGGCGGATCTGCTCGTCCCGGCCAAAGCCGGATTTGGCGTAGCCGGTGAAATTGGCGGTGTCAGAGAGGGGGTCGTAGGGCGGGTCCAGGTAGACGAAGGCGTTTTTGGGCAGGCCCGCCAGCACCTGGGCGTAGTCTGTGTTGGAAAAATGGATCTGGGCCCGGTTGAAGTAGCGGCTCACCGCCCGCAGCCCTTCCTCGTTTACAATGTTGGGGTTCTTGTAGTGGCCGAAGGGCGTGTTGAACTCGCCGGAGCTGTTCACCCGGAACAGCCCGTTGTAGCAGGTCTTGTTCAAGTACACAATGCGGGCCGCCCGCTTCACCGGGCTCAGCCGGGCATAGGCCTGGGGGTCCCGGTCCCAGTCCCGGACGGAATAGAAGAATTCCGCCTCGTTCCGGTAAGAGCGCAGCTCCTCCACCAGGGCGTCCGCCTCCCGCTGGATAACCTGGTACAGATTGATCAGCTCCCCGTTCACGTCGTTCACATAGGCCACCGAAGGCTGCAGGTGGAACAGCAGCGCGCCGCCGCCCAGGAACGGCTCGCAGTACACCGGGATCCGTTTGGGCAGCAGGGGGCCGAAGGCCTCCAGAAGCTGGCGTTTTCCCCCCACCCACTTCACCACCGGCGCCGCCAGTTTATCCCGTTTCCGCGCCATGCTCTCTCCCCTTCCCGCGGGTCGCCCCCGCCTGTCGTTTCTTGCCGTATTATTGTAACACATTTGTTCGCCCGCCACAAGAAAAATCGCGGCGGCCTTCCCCGGCAGCCGCCTTTTCCCGCCCGGCGCAAAGCCTGCCGGGGAAAAGCTTCGCGGCCGGGTTTGAAATTTTGGAAGATTTCATGTAGAATGGTAGGGAAGAACGTCAGCTGTTTCCATCTGGGTAAAAATCCAGCCGGAAAAAAGTCCGACAGCTTCTGCAGGCGGCCGGCCCTGGCAGCTTCGGGGGCGCAGCTCCCCGGCCAGAAAACGGAGCAGCTCCTGCCGGTAGGCCGGGCCTTCGCTGACAGCTTCCATCTCTCTTCCCCCTTTGGCAGGCGCCATGGTTCCACAAATACCAGCGGTTCCATTTTATTATACTTCAGATTCCAACGAATGCAAGGAGGATACTTTACCATGATGCAGATTGCCCCTTCCATGCTCGCTTCCGACTTTTCCCGGCTGGGAGAAGAAACCCGCCGCATGGCCCAGTCCGGCGCGGACATGATTCACCTGGACGTGATGGACGGAAATTTTGTGCCCAACATCACCTTCGGCGCGCCGGTCATTCAGGCTATACGCCCCTGTACGGATGTGTTTTTCGACGTACACCTGATGATCCGGGAGCCCCTGCGCTACCTGGCGGATTTCGCCAGGGCCGGGGCGGACGGCATCACCTTCCACGTGGAGTCGGAGGGCGACCCGGAGGAGATCATTGAAAAAATCCACGCCGCCGGCTGCAGGGCCGCCGCCTCCCTGAAGCCCGCCACCCCGGCGGAGCGGCTGTACCCCTACCTGAAAAGCCTCGACATGGTGCTGGTCATGACGGTGGAGCCCGGCTTCGGCGGCCAGTCCTTCCAGGCCCCCATGCTGGAAAAGGTGAAGCTTCTGAAAGAGCAGGCCCGGCGGCAGGGCAAGGAGCTGCTGGTGCAGATCGACGGCGGCGTAAACCTGGACACCATCGGCCAGGCCGCCCTGGCCGGGGTGGACGTGTGCGTGGCCGGCACCGGCGTGTTCAAAGCGCCCGACGCGGCCCAGGCTATTCGGGCGCTGAAGGAGAAGGCGGCCGCCGCCAGATAAAAGGAGGGATTGCAGGTATGCCGATTTTGCAGGGCTACCGGATGGAGGCCCGCCGGGAGGGCTCCCTGGCCGGGCCGGTGGAAACGCTGCCCCTGCCGGAAACGCTGTGGATTCCCCTGCCGGGCGCGGAGCAGAGCGCCGCGCGGCTGGCGGAAGCTGGCGGCCGGGTGAAGCAGTACCAGGCGCTGAGCGCGCCCAAATACGCCCCGGCGGCCCACGCCCCCGCGGCCGGTTCCATTACCGCCATGGAGGTGCGCGGGGTCCCTCTGCTGGGGCAGGTGTGGTGCGCCGGGTTCCGGCGCGGCAAGGCCGGGGAACAGGCCGAAACGCCGCCCCCCGCCGGGGGCAGCCAGGCGGAGCAGGTGCTGCGGGCCGCCGCAGCCGCCGGGATTGCCGACGAGCTGACGGGCCGCCCCCTGTACCAGGAGCTGTACCGGCTGCGCCGCCAGCAGGCCGGGCTGCTGCTGGCCTGCGGCGTGGAGGACGACCCCTGGTGCTCCTCCGCCTGCGCCGTCCTGCGGGAGGAAACCCAGCAGGTGCTGAAGGGCCTGCACCTGGCCGCCTCTGTGTGCGGCGCAAAAGAGATTGGCCTGGCCGCCGCCGACAGCCGGGAGGCCCGGCTGCTGCGGGGCAAGGCCTCGGGCCTGCGGATCGAGACGGCAGACGGCCCCTACCCGGCCCGGGCCTTTTTGCTGCGCCGCCTGCGGAAGAAGGGGGAAACCCCCGCCCTGCTGGGGCCCCAGGCCCTGGCCGCCCTGGCCGCCGCCATGGAGGGCGTGCCCCAAACCTGGGGCGTGGCCACCGTGGCGGGGGACGGGGTGCGCCGGCCGAAAAACATCCGCTTCCCGGCGGGGGCCCCCGCCCGGCTTTTGCTGGAGAAGTGCGGCCTTCTGCCGGACGCTTCTCTGGTGTACGTGGGGGCCGCCCACCTGGGCGTTTCCCTCACCAGCCTGGACGCGCCCCTGCCCCTGACGGCCCGGTGCCTTACGGCGCTGCAGCGGCTGCCCAAGCGCCGGCAATACGCCTGCGTGGGCTGCGGCCGGTGCGCCGAAATCTGCCCCCAGGGCATCCTTCCCTGGGAGATCCACGAGGCCCTTCACCAGGAGAAGGTGAACCCCTTCCTCCTTCTCCACGCGCAGAAGTGCATCTCCTGCGCCGCCTGTACGGCCGCGTGCCCGGCAGGTATCCCATTGGCGGCTGAGGTTTCCCGGGCGGCCGCCATTCAGAAAAGCGGTGATTTCCTGTGACGCTTCATCCACTTTCCGCCCCCTTCTTAAAAAAAGAAAAGACGGTTTCCTCTATGATGTGGGACACCGCCCTGGCCCTGGCCGCCCTGCTGGTGCTGCCCGTCATCTACTTCGGCCCCCGGCCCCTGCTTCTGGCCCTGTGCGCCACAGCGGTGTGCCTTGCCTGCGACGTGCTGTTCTGCCTGGTGTTTCGCCGCACGGTGGGCTCGGGCGACCCTTCCCCCCTGGTGACGGGCCTTGTCATTGCCCTGCTCATGCCGGCCAACGCCCCCTACTGGCTGCCGGCGCTGGCCGCCGTGTTCGCCATGCTGGCGGCCAAGCTCCCCTTCGGCTCTACCGGGCGGAACCTGTTCAACCCGGCGGCGGCAGGGGTGGCCTTTGCCACCGTGTGCCAGCCCGCGCTCTTGTTCTCGTATGCCGACCCGGCGGCCGGCCCCCTTCCCCTGGGGGACGCCTCCCAGGCCGTGCTGGGCGCCGCCCCGGGGGCTTCTCTGGCGCAGGGGCTCAAGCCCGCTATTCTTCCCCTTGACATGCTGTGGGGGGTGTACCCCGGCCCCATGGGCTGCACCGCGGCCCTGGTCATCGGCGCGGCCAGCCTGTACCTGTTCTTCAAGCGCACGGCCCAGTGGGAAACCACCGTGTTTTTCCTGCTGGCCGCGGCCCTGGCGGCGGTGCTCTTCCCCCGCATTGCCTGCTCGGCCCTTACCTCTGTCAAATACGAGCTTCTCTCCGGTTCCCTGCTGTTCTGCTCGGTCTTTCTGGCGGGGGACCCGGTAACCTCCCCCCGCACCTTTACCGGCCGGTGCCTGTACGGCTTCCTGGCCGGCGCGCTGGTGATGGCCGTGCGCCATGCCGGGGCCTACGAGCAGGGGGCCTGCTTCGCCATTCTCATCGCCAACGCCTTCACCCCTGTTTTTGATCAATGGGTGCTGTATATCCGTATGAAAGGGAGGCGACTGCCATGAAACAGAACCATAGACTGCGCGAGCTGCGCCAGGTGTTTTTCAACGGCCTGGTCTTCCGCAACCCGGCCCTGGTAGCCGCCCTGGGGCTGTACCCCATCGCCGCCTGCTCCTCTCTGAAAATTGCCGTTGCCATCTCTCTCATTCTGGTGGTGCAGTCCCTGCTGGCAGGCACCGTGATGTGCGCCGTGGGGGGCTTCCTTCCCTCCTGGCTGCGGCCGGGGGCTGCGCTGGCCGCCTCTGCCCTGTGCTGGGTGCCCGCCGGGCTGCTGGCAGAGTCCTACCTGCCCGGCGCCCTGCTTGTCACCGGGGCCCTGGGGGGGCTTCTGCTCTGCAACTCCATGGTGCTTTCCCGGCTGAACGACTACGCCCCCACCCACATTTTCTCTGCCGTGGCGGCGGACGCGCTGGGCTGCACCCTGGGGTACTCCCTGCTGCTGTGCGGGCTTTCCGCCCTGCGGGAGTACCTGCGCATAGGGCAGGTTTGGGGCAGCTACGCCTGGGCATCCTCCGGCGCGCTGGGCCCCGCCCCCGGGCTGCCCTTCTTCGGACTGATCCTGCTGGCCTTCTGCGCGGCGGCCGTGCAGGCCGTGAACGCCCGCCGGGCGAAGCATGCCGGAAAAAGGAGGGTGACCAGGCTGTGAGCACTGCCGTTTCCCTTTTCCTTACCGCTGCCGCCGCCCTTACGGTGGAAAACTTCCTGTTTACCGGGGCCGTGGGCTTCAGCCGCATGCTGCGCTCTGCCCGCAAGCCGGAGCACCGGGGCTGGTACGCCCTGTTTGTCACCCTGTTTTCCTGCGTTTCGGCAGAGCTTTCGCTGCTGCTGCCGGCCTCCCTTTTCCCCGCCGGCACCGCCTTCTGGTTCCGCCCCCTGGCGCTTGCCCTGTGCGCGGCGGCCGCCTATGCTTTGGCGGCCTTCCTGCTGCGCCGGTTCCTGCCCGGCTTCACCCGGAAGCACGGGGCGGTGCTGGCCCCCGCCGCCATCAACACCGTGGTGCTGGCCATGCCCTACGCCCAGCGGGCTGTGGGCGCGAACGCCGCCGAAGCCCTGTTCTACGCCCTGGGCTGCGGGGCCGCCTTCTACCTGGGCTCGCTGGTTCTCACCCCGGCCTACGCCCGCTGCCGCCACCAGGCGGTGCCCGACTGCTTTCGGGGCCTGCCCGCCTCCCTGCTGTACATTGCCATTTTATCCCTGGCGTTTCTCGGGTTCACCGGCGGGCGGATCTTTTAAAGAAAGGGTAAAATTTTCCCAAATCCGCCAAAACTCCCTTTACATCCTTCTGAAAATTAGGTAAGATGAAGAAAAAGAATCCCGGGCAATTTTCCCGGACACACAAAAAGGAGTGGAAAAATGGCAAACCGGATTATGCTTAACGAAACCTCTTACCACGGCGCGGGGGCAATTCAGGAGATTGTCACCGAGGCGAAGGCCCGCGGCTTCCAGAAGGCCCTCATCTGCTCTGACCCGGATCTCATCCAGTTCAAGGTCACCACCCGCATCACCGACCTGCTGGACGCGGCCGGGCTGGCCTACCAGATTTATTCCGGCATCAAGGCCAACCCCACCATTGAAAACGTGAAGGAGGGCGTGCAGGCCTTCAAGGATGCCGGCGCCGACTACATCATCGCCGTGGGCGGCGGTTCCTCCATGGACACCTCCAAGGCCATCGGCATCATCATCGCCAACCCGGAATTTGAGGACGTGCGCAGCCTGGAGGGCACCGCCCCCACCAGGAAGCCCTGCGTGCCCATCATCGCCGTGCCCACCACCGCCGGCACCGCCGCCGAGGTTACCATCAATTACGTGATCACCGACGTGGAGCGGAAGCGGAAGTTCGTCTGCGTAGACCCCCACGACATGCCCATTGTGGCCGTGGTGGACCCTGAGATGATGGCCTCTATGCCCAAGGGCCTGACGGCCTCCACCGGCATGGACGCCCTCACCCACGCCATTGAGGGCTACATTACCAAGGGCGCCTGGGAAATGACCGACATGTTCCACCTGAAGGCCATTGAAATCATCGCCCGCTCTCTGCGGGGCGCGGTGGCCAACGAAAAAGAGGGCCGCGAGGGGATGGCCCTGGCCCAGTACATTGCGGGCATGGGCTTCTCCAACGTGGGGCTGGGCATCGCCCACTCCATGGCCCACACCCTGGGCGCGGTGTACGACACGCCCCACGGCGTGGCCTGCGCCATGATGCTGCCCATTGTGATGGAATACAACGCCCCCTGCACCGGCGAGAAATACCGGGAGATCGCCCGCGCCATGGGCGTGCCCCATGTGGACGGCATGAGCCAGGAGGAATACCGGAAGGCCGCGGTGGACGCGGTGGCCAAGCTCTCCGCCGACGTGGGGATCCCCACCAAGCTGCCCGCCCTCCGGGAGGAGGATCTGCCCTTCCTGGCGGAATCCGCCTATGCGGACGCCTGCCGCCCCGGCAACCCCCGCGACACCAGTGTGGAGGACCTGAAGACCCTCTTCCGCCGCCTCCAGTAACGGGCGCGGCGCGCCCATTCTCCTGTTTTCCCAAAGCCTCCGTCCAGGCCCCGCAGCGGCCTGGGCAGGGGGCTTTTTCTATTTTCTTGACTTTTTCCTTTCTCTCTCATAAAGCTATTGAAATTTGTAAAGATAAATTTTGTTTCATTATCATAGGATAATGATTTTTCCGTGAAGATACGCTACAATAGATCAGGAAAGCTTTGACGCAGCACACTGCTTACGGCCTGCGCGCCGGTGCAAAGGAAGACGGGAAACCAGCGGAAGAAAGCCGGATTTTCCGCTGGAACCAATAAAAAAAACTTTTCAAGTAAAGAGAGGGGTCGCAGCTTTGCCAATTCAGGAATTTCTGACTCATATCCTCAATATCGATGATGGGGAGATACTGGAGACACTGCTGAAAATGGCCCAGCCCAGGCATTTTCGTAAGAAGGAGCTCTTTCTGGCCGAGGGGGAAACCCCCACTGAGATCATTTTCATTCAAAGGGGGATTTTCCGGGGCTTTTTCTACAACGTGAGCGGCAAAGACGTGACGGACTGCTTCTGCTACCGCTTCGGCGAGCCCGCCGTGCCCAGCCTTCCCCTGGACGCCCCCGCCAACGTGAGCATGGAAGCGCTGACGGAAAGCGAGACGGTCAGCTTCCCGGCGGCCCCGCTGGCGGAATTCCTCAGCCGCAGCAGCTTTGCCCTTCGGATATACAACAAGCTGCTGCTGGAATCCCTCAGCAACCATGTGGAGGTCAAGAAAATGCTTTACCAATACACCGCCGCACAGAAGTACGCGTGGTTTTTGGAAAAATATCCCGGCCTGGACGGGAACATCGGCGACAAATACATCGCCTCTTTCCTGGGCGTCACCCCGGTGACTCTCTCCCGGGCCAGAAAGGCCCTTGGCGGCACGAAGGGGGAGCAAAGAGAGCCGGAAGAAAAGTAAAAAACTCGTATGAAGTTTCCGCTTACTGCGGCTGTTCCTTCTGCAGCAGAATACAAAAAGAAGGCTGCCGGCCTCCTTTCGGGGGCGGGCAGCCTTCCTTTTTTGTGCTGCTTGCCGGGCGGACTTTTTCCGTCACGGCGAGATAATCCCCGCTGCGCGCAGGGAATCCAGCAGAGCGTTGACGGTGGTAGCCACCTCCTCCGCCGTAGCGGTGGCGGGGGTGGGCAGGTTCGTGACGGCGGCGGCCACGGTGACAGGGCCGGTGGGGCCGGTAGCTCCTGTGGCGCCGGTTGCGCCGGTAGCGCCTGCGGGGCCGGTGTCGCCGGTAGCCCCGGTCGCGCCCGTGGGGCCGGCAGGGCCGGTGGCTCCGGTTGCGCCGCCTGTGGGGCCGGCAGGGCCCGTGGCGCCGGTGGCGCCGTCCGGGCCGGTAGCGCCGGTGGCTCCTGTGGCTCCGGTAGCGCCGGTGGCTCCTGTGGCGCCGTCCGGGCCGGTAGCGCCGCGGGGGCCAATCTCACCGGCCAGCCCAGTGGCCCCGGTAGCCCCGGTAGCTCCGGTAGCTCCGGTGGGGCCGGTAACTCCCGTTGCCCCTCCGGCGGGGCCGGTGGCACCGGTGGCACCAGTAGCCCCGGTGGCTCCGGTAGGACCTGCAGGGCCTGTGGGGCCTGTGGGGCCGGGCAGCCCGTTCGCACCGGGAGGCCCCGGCAGCCCCGCAGGGCCCGTAGGGCCTACCGGGCCGGGAATCGGGCAGTAGGAGGGCGTACAGCAGGAATTCCCGCAGGGAGAGCATTGATATACGTTCACACCTAAAACCATCCTTCCGTTCCATATTTTGTCTTGCAACAAGGGAGTGAAAAAGAAGGAAGCCGCGATGGTTTTCTTCCCCTTTCTCCCCCCATTCTATGAAACGGAGCGAAGAGTGGTGAAAGGCGGTTCAGGGCAGAAGCCGGTTCATCACCAGGCCGGTGATGAGCTTGGGGTAGAAATAGGTGGATTTCTGCGGCATTTTTTCCCCGGCGGCGGCCACGTCGCGGATTTCGGTGACGCGGGTGGGGTTCAGCAGGAAGGCGCACTGGCTTTCGCCCCGGCGCACGGAGGCCACAGCCTCGCTCAGGTCCCGGGTGTAGGCAAGGTTCACCTGGTTGGCCATGTTCGCTTCGTCAATGCCCAGGCATTTGTCCAGCACCAGGGTGTGCAGCACCGCCACGTCCAAACTGCGGGAGGCCTGGCTCTTCCCCGGCAGGAAATAATCCATGGCGGAAAGATCCTTCAGCACCAGAAGATCCCATTCCTCGCCGCCGCAGTAGAAAGCGAAGGCCACGTGCTCCGCCTGGTACTCCGCGTCCAGGGCGGGCTGAATCTGCTCCAGCCCGGTGTGGTGGGTCACCCGGAACAGGTCCTGGCACTGCTGCAGAAGGCGCAGGCTGTCGAAACCAGCCAGGCCGTGCACCAGCCGGTGGGTGGGGAACACCGCCAAGCCCTCGTGCTCCATGTCCACCAGCATCATCATCACATAATCCGGCCCGTCCCCCGGGGCGGAAAGGCCCTGCTCCCGGCACCAGCGGCGGAAATTCAGCGCCGTTTCGTACCGGTGGTGGCCGTCGGCAATGTACAGCTTCCGTTCGGCAAAATCCTCCTGAATGGCGGCGATCACAGCCTTGTCGTTCACCACCCACAGCCGGTGGATCACCTGGCCGTCGTCAAATTCGTACCGGGGCGTGTCCCGGGAAAGAAGATCCACACGGGAAAGGGTGGTGTGGGCCTCGTCCCTATATAAGGAGTAGATTTGGCTGAAGTTGCAGAAGGTGGACTGCATCAGGCGGAAGCGGTCCTCTTTCGCCTTGCTGAGGGTTTCCTCGTGGGGCAGCACCACGCCCTTGGAAAACTCTTCCAGCTTCACCCGGCAAATAAGGCCCTTCACCTTCTTTTTCTCCCCGTAAGCGGTGAACTCCTCCTCGTAAATGTACAGGGCCGGTTCGGTGTCCTGCTTCAGGATCCCCTCCTCCAGCCATTCCTGCAGGGTGCGGCCCGCCGCGCCGTAGGGGTCCTCCCCCTTGGGCAGCTCAAGCCGGATGACGTTATAAGGGTTTTTCGCCAGGTAAGCCTGCCGCTGTTCCTCGCTTACCACGTCGTAGGGCGGGCAGGTCAGGTCTTTCAGCTCCCCGGCCTTCGCGGTGTAGCGCAGCCCGCGGAAGGGTTGAATTTCAGCCATACTCTTTCCTCCTTCAAATTCTCATTTCTTTCATTGTAAACGCTGCGGCGCAAAAGATCAAGAAACTTCCCCACGCCGGGAAAATTTCCCGCCTTTCCCTTTTCTGCTACAGGTTTCTTCGCTCATTTTTGTGTATTTTGTCAGATAATGTCGGAAAATACCGGGAGGTATTCTGTGAATTAACATTTTATTCATATTTTAATCACGTAATAATCACCTAAGACTGCTAAACTTGGG
>DVMK01000168.1 GCA_018715025.1 Candidatus Caccousia avistercoris | reverse complement strand
CCTCTCCCTCGCCGCTCACTTTTCCCTCAGCGCTTGGCCGGCTTGTGCCCTTAGGGTCACTAAACGCCGGCCCCTTTACAGGAACACTCGCAATCTTACGATTGCGAAAGTTCCTCCGCATTTTTAGGGGTACGGCTTACCGGCAGCTGGCGGGCAACCCGAGGCTCCCTCTTTGAGGGAGCTGGCGCGCCGCAACGCGGCGTGACTGAAGGAGTTTGGTCTCTTTCTCCGCTCCATTTTTTCATGGGTTCCCCCGCCCCGCAGGGCGCAGAAAAGTGCCCCGGCCCGCCTGGCTGTCAGGCGGGGCCGGGGCACTTTTTTCGCAGGCGGCGCGCCCGCGTTTTTTAACGGTTAAGAGCGGCAGGAAGCCACAATGGCGTCGGCCAGCTGGTCCAGGCCGGCGGCCTGATCCCCGTGCAGGGCAGAGGTCATGGTAAGGCTCTGTTCCAGCACGGTCATGCGGTTCATGCCCTCCAGCTCCTTCTTCATCAGCTCGCCGGATTTGATGGCCCAGGTGCCGTTTTCCATAAGGGCTACGGTGCGGTTCTGCAGGTTTAGGGCCTTCATGTCGGCCAGGAAATTGTGCATCACCGGGTAAATGCCCAGGTTGTAGGTGACGGAGGCCAGCACCATGTGGCTCAGGCGGAAGGCCTCGGAAATCAGGTAGGAAACATGGGTGTTCGACACGTCGTACACGTGTACGTTGGTCATGCCCCGCTCGCACAGGCGGGCGGCCAGGGCCTGGGCGGCGGATTCGGTGTTGCCGTACATGGAGGCGTAGGCGATGAGCACGCCCTTCTCCTCCGGCTCATAGCGGCTCCACAGGTCGTGCTTGTGAATGAAGTATTCCAGATCCTTCCGCCACACGGGACCGTGCAGGGGGCAGATGAATTTGATCTGGTCCAGGATGCCGCCGGCCTTTTTCAGCAGCGTCTGCACCGGCATGCCGTATTTGCCTACAATGTTGGTGAAGTACCGGCGGGCGTCGTCCAGCCAGTCCCGGTCGAAGTTCACCTCGTCGGCGAACAGCTTGCCGTCCAGCGCGCCGAAGGTGCCGAAGGCGTCGGCCGAAAACAGAACCCCGTCGGCCTCGTCAAAGGAAACCACAACCTCGGGCCAGTGCACCATGGGCGCGGCGAAGAAGCGGACGGTGTGCTTCCCGAAGCACTGGGCGTCGCCCTCCTTCACGGCAATCTGCTCATGGCCCTCCACATGGAAGCCGAACTGCTGCATGAAGGCGAAGGCCTTGGCAGAGGCGATGATTTTCACCCCCGGGTACCGCAGGAGGATTTCCTCCACAGAAGCCCCGTGGTCCGGCTCCATGTGGTGGATCACCAGGTAGTCCAGAGGCTTGTCCCCCAGAAGGTGGTCCAGGTTTTCCAGAAGCTGGCGGCAGGCAGACCAGTCCACCGTGTCGAACAGCACGGTTTTTTCGTCCAGCAGCAGGTACGAGTTGTAAGACACCCCCCGGGGAATGGGGTGGATGTTCTCGAACAGGGCCAGGCGGTGGTCGTTAGCGCCCACCCAGTACAGGTCGCCGGTGACTTTGCGGACATTATACATGAAAAAAGCCTCCTTCAATCCTATGGCCCGGCCGGTGACGGCCCGGGGCTTCCACGGCTGAAAACAGCCGGAATTTTCGGTATTATCTTATCATACCGCGGCTGAATTGTAAAGGCTTGGCGGCCCGGCCGGCCCCGTGGGGAATGGAGAAAAAAATTGTATTTTCCTCTTCGGATTCATGTAACATATCAAGGGACGGGGGAGTATTGAAAGCGGGACGGAGGCCGCGCCCCGGCGCGGCCTCCCTGGTTCCCTATCTATTGAAAAAGGAGTTTTCCTGTCTATGAGAAAGATCGCTGTCCTGCTGGCACTTCTGCTGGCCCTGCAAGCCGCCGGCTGCACCTCCCAGGGGGAGGCCGCCTCCGGCGCTTCTTCCCAGGCGGTTTCCTCCGCCGTTTCTTCTGAGGAAGAAAGCTCTTCCCCGGAGGAGGAGTCCTCCCAGGCCGCTTCTTCTGAGGAGGCTTCCTCCGAGGAGGCCGCTTCCTCCGCGGCGGCCTCCAGCCAGGCCGCGCCCTCTGCGCCCCCTGCCCCTTCGGCCCCGGCTTCCTCGGCCCCTGCCCCGTCGGCTCCGGCCTCCTCAGCCCCGGCCTCCAGCGCGGCGGCCAGCGGCGACTCTGCCCTGGAGGGTTCTTTGGAGGACCTGATGGCCCAGATGTACAACGGCATTTCCGCCGACGAAATGCCCATGGTGGGCAACATAGAGCTCACCGAGGACAACTCAGAGTACTGCACCGGCGTGCCCCGCTCCCAGTACACAGAGGGCCTGGCCTCCGACGCCATGATAAACGCCCAGGCCCACTCCGTCTGCCTGCTGCGGGCCGAGAGCGCCGAGGCGGCCGAGACCCTGGCGGCGGACGTGGAGGCCAAGGCCAACCCCGGCAAATGGATCTGCGTGACGGCGGAGAAAACCATTGTGGACCGGATCGACAACGTGGTGATCCTGATTATGACCTCCGCGGATCTGGCTGACCGGATCCACGCCAATTTCCAGGCCCTGGCCCAATGACAAAGGGGCGGAAACGGGCCCTGTGGGCGGGCTGCGCCCTTCTTCTGCTGCTGGCCGCCGCCGGGGCCGCCCTGTTTTTCACCGGCGGCTGGCGCGTCCTGCTGCGCCAGCCGGACGAAAACGGCCTGTACTGCTACCACGGCAGCTGGGTAGAGGCCCCCGACCCGCAGGAGGAGGCCGCCATGGACTGGTTCGCCAACAAGCTTCTCTCCCTGCAGGAGGAATACCTGACAGAGGAGAACCGGGCGTTCTGGGCCTTGGCGCCGGATAAATCCTGCTATGCCCAGGGCAGCGGCTGGCCCGCCCTGGACCTGGCCGCCATGCAGCAGGGCCTGCGGCAGCGGCTGCAGGGGATGGAGGAGGTGGATCTCTCCCCCGCCCTTTCCCTGGAGGACTACTACCTCACCGACCCGCACTGGCGGCAGGAGCGGCTGGAGGGCGTGGTGGGCGTCTTGGGGGAGCACATGGGCTTTTCCGTGGATTTTTCCCAGTTTACCGCCCATTCCTCCCCCGGCTTCTACGGCTTCTACAGCCTCCAGAGCGGCCGTTCCCTAGCGGAGGAGGAGCTGGTGTACCTGACCTCGCCCTTCACCGAGGCGGCCCGGGTGGAAAGCTACCAGGTGCCGGACGAGCCCCGGGTGTACCATTTGGAGGCCCTGTCCACCGATCATCCCTACAACGTGTTCCTCTCTGGCGCATCCCCTGTGGTGGCCATCCGCGAAACAGGGGCCGGCACCGGCCGGGAGCTGGTGATTTTCGGCGACTCCTTCGCCAGCAGCCTGGCGCCCCTGCTGTGCGGCGCCTACGACGCCATTACGATTCTGGACATCCGGTACATGGCGCCCCAGCTGATTCCGGAGTTCGTCACCTTCCAAAACCAGGACGTGCTGTTTTTGTACAGCACCAGCCTGGCCAACCGCCGGGGGATTTTGCGCTGACCCGGCGCGGTTGACAATTTCAGGGGAATGGATTATACTGAGCACAGAAATGGGGGGGCGGGCTGCCGGCGGACGGCCGCCCCCCGCGTACGTCAGAAGGGTAGCCGCCGGCCAGAGGCCGGACGGTTACTTTTTTTATCCCAGGCAGTCCGCCAGGAAGGAGGCGCCCAGGTTGGCTTCCCTTTATGAAAAACCCATTACCGAGCTGCGGGGCGTGGGGGAAAAGCGGGGGAAACAGTTCCAGCGGCTGGGGGTTCCCACCGTGGGGGATCTGATCCGCTTTTACCCCCGGGCTTACCAGGACCTGAGCCGCCCGCTGCCCATCCGCCAGGCCCCCGTGGGGGAGCTGTGCGCCGTGCGGGCCACCGTGCTGCGCCGGCCCGCAGAAACCAGGGTGAAGGGCGGCGCCGTGCTGTACAAAACCACCGTCACCGACGGGGAAAGCGACATGGCCCTCACCTTTTTCAACAACCCCTACGTGGTGAACACCTTGCTGGAGGGGGAGGACTATATTTTTTACGGCAAGGTGTCGGCGAATTTCCTCAAGCGCGAGATGCTGTCGCCGGAATATTTCCCCGCCTCCGCCTGCCTGGCCATACGGCCCATCTACCGGCAGACCCAGGGCCTGAACAGCCGGGCGATTCTGGCGGCGGTGAAGCAGGCCCTGGCCCTGCTGCCCCGCCCCATGCGGGACCCCATCCCCCAGGGGCTGCGGCAGGCCCAGGGCCTGTGCTCTCTGGCCTTTGCCCTGGAAAACATCCACCTGCCCTCCTCCCAGGAGGCGCTGGCCCAGGCCCGGCGCAGGCTGATTTTTGAAGAGCTTCTGGTGCTTCAGCTGGGGCTTTTGAAAATGAAAAGCCGCGGCAAGCAGCGCACCTCCCTGACCGCGCCCCGTGACTGCCTGGAGGAATTCTGGGGCCTTCTTCCCTTCGCCCCCACCGGGGCCCAGCGCCGCGCGGCGGCGGAGGCCGCCGCCGACATGGCCTCCGGCTTCCCCATGAACCGGCTGGTGCAGGGGGACGTGGGCAGCGGCAAAACGGCCGTGGCCGCCGCCTTGTGCTACCAGGCCGCCGGGAACGGGCTGCAGGCGGCCCTCATGGCCCCCACCGAGCTGCTGGCCCGGCAGCACTACGCCACCCTCTCCCGGTTTTTCCAGGGCGCCGGGGTGGAGACGGTTCTGCTCACCGGTTCCACCCCAAAGAAGGAAAAGCGCCAGGCGCTGGCCCGGCTGGCAGAGGGCTCGGCCGCCGTGGCGGTGGGCACCCACGCCCTTCTCTCTCAGGAGGTGGTTTTCCGCCGCCTGGGCCTGGTGGTGACGGACGAGCAGCATCGCTTCGGGGTGGCCCAGCGGGCCGCCCTGGCAGAAAAGGGCGACTCCCCCCACCTTCTGGTCATGAGCGCCACGCCCATTCCCCGCACCCTGGCCCTGATGATCTACGGCGACCTGGATCTCTCTGTGCTGGACGAGCTGCCCCCCGGCCGCCAGCCGGTGGCCACCTACGCCATTTCCGGCGAAAAGCGGCTTCGGGCCTTCCGCTTCATCCAAAAGCACGCCGCCATGGGGAAGCAGAGCTACATCATCTGCCCCATGATCGACGAGGCGGGGGACGACCGGGCCAGCGTGACAGACTACGCCAAGCGCCTGCGGGAGGAATGGCTGCCCGGCCTTTCCATTGGGGAGCTGCACGGCCGCATGAAGCCCGGGGAAAAAGAGGCCGTCATGGCCGCCTTCGCCCAGGGCAGGCTTGACGTGCTGGTTTCCACCACCGTGGTGGAGGTGGGGGTGGACGTGCCCAACGCGGTGATTATGATGGTGGAAAACGCAGAGCGGTACGGCCTTTCCCAGCTGCACCAGCTGCGGGGCCGGGTGGGCCGCGGGCGGGACAAATCCTACTGCATTCTGGTGACGGACGCCCAGAACCAGGAGGCCCAGGCCCGCATGCAGGTGCTTTGCGCCACCAACGACGGCTTTCAGGTGGCAGACCAGGACCTGCGCCTGCGGGGGCCGGGCGACTTTTTCGGCCAGCGCCAGCACGGCCTGCCCGAGCTGAAAATTGCCGACATGGCGCAGGACATGGAGGTTCTGCGCCAGGCCCAGGCCGCCGCCCGGCAGATTCTGGAGGAGGACTTCGCCCTTTCCCTTCCCGAGCATCGGGGCCTGCGGGGGCAGGTTGCCCTGCTGTTCCGCGGTTTGGAGGGAAGCTGAGCGGGGCGGGCCCCTTCTGCCCTGCTCAGAACGGCCCCTCCGGCAGGGAACGGAGCATGGTGCGCCCCGCGCTGGAGAGCAGCAGGGTAAACACGCGGGCCAGCTGTTCCTTGGACTCTTTTTTCAGGTTTCCGGCGGCATGCAGCATGGCCAGGGAGTTTTTCAGCCACCCGGCGCTCAGATCCTTCAGGCGGACCGCGCCGGTGGCGGTGAGAATCTGGTACAGGGTGTCGGCAAACTGCTTCCGCTCCTCCGGGGAAAGCTGGGAAAGCCAGTCCTTCAGGGTGCGGTCTACCAGGCGGCTTCCCTCCGTGACGGCTTCCAGCCGCAGAAAGTCCGGGCCCATTACCTCCCAGGAATAAGGGTCGTGCTGCAGCAGGCCCGCGCCGCTGCTTTTTATGACCGTATAGGCCTCGTCGTGCTCCATCAGCATCCCCACCACAGAGGATTGGGGCACAAAGGTCTGGATCCGCCGCGCCGCCCTGGCGTGCCCCGCCCCGCCGGGAAGGCCGCAGCAGAAGCCGGGGCCGTCGTTGTTGTACACGGCCAGAAGGCGGTCCTGCAGGGCGGGTTCTGCGCAGGAGGCGGCGTACACCGCCAGGTTTCCGCCCTTGGAATGGCCGCCCGCCCGCAGGCGGCTGCCGGGGAACCGCCGCCCGATCTCCTGCAGGTAGGCCAGGGCCTCCTGCTGGGCGGGCACGCTGGGCAGGAAGCTCATGTTGAAGTCCTCTTTCCACCCCACCAGGGTGTTGTCGGTGCCCCGGTACGCTATGTACAGGCTGCCGTCCCCCAGCTGGAAGGCGACGGCGGCAAACTGCTTTTCCTCCTGCAGGTTCAGGCGGTTCACATAGCGGTACAGCCTGGCGTCGCGGAACCGGCGGCTCTTCGCCGCCTTGCGGAGCAGCTCCCCGTCCAGCGGGGATCGCACCCGCTCTTTTTCCTCCCCGGAGGCGGAAAAAAGGGCGTCCGCCAGGGGAAGGGGCACGCCCTCCTCTCCCTCCGCCTCCACAATGCCGCCGAAATGAATGTAGGAAAGGCAGCTGAGAATCAGGTTATCCACCGCCTGAAAGGGGGACTGGGCGAAGGTCAAATCCCCCCGCCAGTCCAGGTAGTCCAGAATATTCGCCAATGCTCCCGTCCTCCTTTTTGGGTTTTCTAAATGGGTACCGGGGAAGGCTGCGGAATATGAGTGATTTTTCCGGCCGGCATAAAAAGCCCGCGTCTGCTTCATCACGAGCGGACGCGGGCTTCTTTCAGGCCAGGGCCAGACGCGGGGGCTGGTAGGCCGCCTGCCGGACAGCCTGCCGGGCCGCCTCCCGCAGGGATTCCAGAATGACCTGGTGGCCCTTTTCGTTTGGGTGGATGCCGTCCTCGCAGAGAAGCTCCTGGTAGCTGTCCGCCGCCAGAAAGCGGCTGCTGATGTCCAGCAGGGGGACGCGCTCCTCCATGGCTACCCGGCACACGGCCAGGTTGTACATTTCATGCCAGCGGTAAATGTGCTCCACATCCCCCAGCCAGCGGAGGATGTTCCGGCTGTTTTCCCCCTGGGAAATCCAGGCGAAATACCGGGGCGCGTCGATGGGCGGCAGGGTAAGCATCACAGGGGTTCCCCCCATTTCCCGGGTGTAGCGCACCATGTCACGGTAAATGGCTGTAAACTCTTCCAGGGGCGTTTTGGGGGAAAAGTCGCCCTCTGGGTTTTGCGAGACGGCGTGCCAGTCAAAGTCGCAGTCGTTGCCGCCGAACTCGAACACGGTAAAATTGTGCGCGGAAAGCTCCGCCCCGTGCTTCTCCAGAATTTCCCGGCCCTTGCGCACCGTGCACCCAAATTTGGAGTAGTTGGACACTGCCACATGCTCCTGGTTTTGGATGGAGGCGGCGAAGCAGTCCTTCCACACATGATATTTGCGGCGTATGCTGTCGAACACCACGCCCTTTGCTACCGAATCGCCAAACAGGCATACCGAACAGCTCATCATTAGCCTCCTTCTCCAGAGCGGCGGATACCGCTTTCTGATTTTTGTGAACGAACTTTTAACATCGTATTATCTAGTATTAAATACTATATATTATTATATCGAAAAAGTCAATTCCCATTCCTGGAAATTTACGGTATGTTTACAGGCCGGACACAAAAGAGCGGATTTTCCCGGGAAAAACAGGCTTGCCTGCGCCGCGGGGAGGAATTATAATGGGGGAAGGATTCTGGAAAAAGAGAAGGTGGCCCTATGGCGAAGATTTTTTTGGTGGAGGACGACGGGGTGCTGCGGCGGGAGCTGAAAACCCTGCTGGAAACCTACGGGTATGAATGCTTGGTTTCCGAGGATTACGCCGCCATGCCCGGCTGCATTTTGGAGCAGGAGCCGGACCTGGTTCTTCTGGACCTGACCCTGCCCCAGAAGGACGGCTACAGCATTTGCCGGGAGCTTCGGCTGGCTTCCCCGGTGCCGGTGATCATCCTCACCAGCCGCGACACCGAGGCCGACGAGCTGCTGAGCATGAGCTTCGGGGCGGACGATTTTATTGCCAAGCCCTTCAACCGGCAGATTCTGCTGGCCCACGTGGGGGCGGTGCTGAAGCGCGCCGCCCCAGAGCAGGGGGCCCGGCTCACCCGCCGCGGCGTTACCCTGGAGCTGGGCCGCGGGGTGGCGGTGTACCAGGGGCGGGAGGCGGAGCTTTCAAAAAACGAGGGGAAAATTTTATACCTGCTGTTCCAGCGGGCGGGGCAGGTGGTGCCCCGGGAGGAGATTATGATGGAGCTGTGGCAGTCGGACGAATTTGTAGACGACAACACCCTCACGGTGAACATGAACCGGCTGCGGCGCAAGCTGGAGGGGATTGGCGTGCATGATTTTCTGCGCACGCGCCGGGGAAAGGGGTATGAGATATGAGCTTTTGGGGATTTTTTCGGGGCAAGTGGCCGTTTCTGGCCATGGCGGCCCTCACCGCCCTGTTCTGCGCCGCCCTGCTGCTGGGGCTGAACGTGGGCTGGTACGTGGCCGCGTTCATCAGCGGCGTGTTTCTGCTGGGCACGGCGGCGGCCCTTGTTCTGGAGTATTTGCAGAAACGGCGGTTTTATCAGGATTTGAAAAACAATCTGGAAGGGATGGACAAAAAGTACCTTCTTCCCGAAACCCTGGACGAGCCGGATTTTCTGGAGGGAAGGCTGGCCTGGCAGGCCCTGCGCCAGGCGGGGAAAAGCATGGCCGACGAGGCGGCCGCCTGCCGCCGGGCCCTGAGCGAATATCAGGAGTATGTGGAGGCATGGGTGCACGAGATTAAAACGCCCATCGCCTCCGCTTTGCTTCTCACCGAGAACCACCCGGGGGAGGCCTCCCGCGCAGCGGCGCTGGAGCTGGAGCGCATCGACGACCTGGTAGAGCAGGCCATGTTCTATGCCCGCAGCCGCATGGTGGAAAAGGATTACGTGCTGAAGCGGGTTTCTCTGAAAGAGCTGACGGCCTCTGCCCTGCGGAAAAACGCCAGGCTTCTGGTAGAGAGCCGCGCGTCGGTGGAACAGTCCGGCCTGGAGCCGGAGGTGCCCGCCGACGGCAAATGGGTGGACTTTATCCTCACCCAGCTTTTGGTCAACTCGGTGAAGTACGCGGGGGAGCGTCCCCTTGCCCTTCGGTTCCAGGGCAGGGAGGAGGCCGACAGCGTGGTGCTCACCGTCTCTGACAACGGCCCCGGCATTCCGCCGGAGGATTTGCCCCGGGTGTGCGAGAAGGGCTTTACCGGGCAGAACGGCCGCCGGGGGCGGCGCTCCAGCGGGATGGGCCTGTACCTGTGCCGCTCCCTGTGCGGGAGCATGGGCCTGGGATTTTCCGTACAGTCCCGCCTGGGCGAGGGGGTGCAGGTTTCCATCCGCTTCCCCCGGAACAGCATGCAGGAGGTATATGACAAAAACGTAAGGGAAGCGTAAGCCTTTTTCTATGGCGCCGCCTCCGGTTTTTTTGTATGATAAGAACCGCGGGCACTTGCCCGCCGGAGGTGTAAAGAATGGAACCAATTTTGACAGTGAAACATGTGGAAAAGTATTATGGGAACCGGGGCAACGTTACCAAGGCGGTAGACGGGGTCAGCTTTACCGTGGGAAAGGGGGAGTTTGTGGGCATCATGGGGGCTTCCGGCAGCGGAAAGACCACCCTGCTGAACTGCATTTCCACCATTGACTCCGTAAGCGCCGGCCATATTTTCGTGGGAGGCCGGGACATTACGGAGATGCGGGAAAAAAGGCTCAGCGCCTTCCGGCGGAAAGAGCTGGGCTTCATTTTCCAGGATTATAACCTGCTGGATACCCTCACCGCCTATGAGAACATCGCCCTGGCCCTCTCCATCATCCGCACGCCGGTGAAAGAGATCAAGGTGCGGGTGGAAACCGTGGCGGGCCAGCTTGGCATTGGGGAAATCCTGGCCAAGTACCCGTACCAGCTTTCTGGCGGGCAGAAGCAGCGGGTGGCGGCGGCCAGGGCCATAGTGACCAACCCCTCGCTCATTCTGGCGGACGAACCCACCGGTTCGCTGGACTCGAAAAGCGCCCGGGTTCTGCTGGACTGCCTGACCACCCTCAACACCAGCCTGCACGCCACGATTTTGATGGTGACCCACGACGCCTTCACCGCCAGCTACTGCAGCCGCATTCTGTTCATCAAGGACGGCAGGCTGTTCAGCGAGCTGGCCCGCGGGGAGGACGGCCGCAAGACGTTCTTCGACCGGATCATCCAGGTGGTCTCGCTTCTGGGGGGTGACAATTCCCATGTTTTCTAAGCTGGCGCTGAAAAACGTCACCCGCAGCATCCGTGATTTCGCCGTGTACTTTCTCACCCTCACCTTTGGGGTGTGCCTGTTCTATGTGTTCAACTCCATCGACGCCCAGCAGGCGATGCTGCAGCTGACAGAGTCGAAAAAGAGCTACGTGCTGCAGATGATTGAGATGATGAGCTATGTCTCGGTGTTTGTGGCGGTGGTGCTGGGCCTTCTCATTGTGTACGCCAACCGCTTCCTCATGAAGCGCCGCAAGCGCGAGCTGGGCCTGTACCTGCTGATGGGCATGCGGCGCGGCGCTATTTCGCGGCTTCTCATTGGGGAAACGCTGCTCATCGGCCTGTTCGCCCTGGGCGTGGGCCTTGCCATAGGGGTGTTCGCCTCGCAGATTATGTCGGTGTTCACCGCCCGCCTGTTTGAGGCGGACATGACCTCGTTCCGGTTTGTGGTGTCCCCCGGGGCGGTGGGCAAAACCGTGGCCTGCTTCGCCGTCATCTTCCTGGTGGTCATGGCCTTCAACACCGTCATGGTTTCCCGCTGCCGCCTCATTGACCTGCTGGCCGCGGGGAAGAAAAACGAAAACCCGGGGGTGGGGAACGTGTGGGTCTCGGTGGGCCTGTTCGCCCTGGCGGTCCTGGCGCTGGGCTGGGCGTACCTGTGGGTTCTGGACACCGGCATGTTCAGCGAAAGCCTCGGCTGGCAAATCCTGCTGGGCTGTGTGGGCACCGTGCTGTTTTTCGCTTCCCTCTCGGGCTTTCTGGTGAAGGCCGCCCAGCTGTTCCCCGGCTTTTACTACCGGAATTTGAACTGCTTCATCCTGCGTCAGGTGAATTCCAAAATCAATACGGTGTTCTTTTCCATGAGCGTCATCTGCCTTATGCTGTTCGTGACCATCTGCGCCCTGGCGGGCGGCCTGGGCATGTCTGAGGCCTTTTCGCTGCAGTCCCGGCAGCAGAACCCCTACGGGGCCAGCTTTTACTACCTGGTGCGGGAGGGAAAGCCCACCCGCGACATCGCCCTGCGGCTGCAGCAGGACGGCGTTCCCCTGGAACAGTTCGCCCGCTCCTGGAGCCAGGCGGATCTCCGCTCCGCCCCGCTTGTTCTGGAGGAGCAGAGGGCGGTGGAGGCCCTGCTGGCGCTGGGCTATACGGAGGAGATGATCCGGGATCAGGCGGATTTTTCTCAGGAGGAGGGGAACGTGCTTTCTCTCAGCCAGTACAACGCCGCCCGGCGGCTGGCCAACCTGCCGGAAGCCCGGCTGGAACCGGGCCAGTACCTGCTGTGCGTGCCGCCGGGCATAGCCCCGGTGATGGAGGCCTACCGCCAGGCCGTGGGCACCGTGACCCTGGGCGGCGTGACGTACCAGCCGGGCTCCTGCGCCGTGGTGGAGGAGCCCCTCTCCACCGGAATTTCCCAGGCGGAGGGCGTCACGGTGGTTCTCACCGACGAGGAGGCGGAGCAGTACCCCCTGTCGGGTCTGCTGCTGAACGTGCAGCTGAAGGAAGGCATGGAGGACGGTGCGGCGCTGAAGCAGGCGCTGGCCAATGTGTACACCCAAGAAAGGGTGGAGACGGAGGACGACTGGCGCCCCTACGACGTGCTGGCCACCCGGCAGGCTATTTTAGACCAGGGCGTGGGCGTGAAAAGCCTGATTCTGTTCCTGGCGGTGTACATTGGCCTGGTGTTCCTCATTACCAGCGCGGCGGTGCTTTCGCTGCAGCAGCTTTCCGAGGCGGCGGACAACGCCGGGCGGTACCGCCTGCTGCGGAAGCTGGGGGCCAAGGAAAAAACGGTGCGCCGGGCCCTGTACGCCCAAATCGGCATCTATTTGGCGCTTCCCATGGCGCTGGCCGTCCTGCACAGCGCGGTAGGGCTTGAGGTGGTGCGCCGCAGCTTTCAAAGCGCCGTGGCGCTGGACATCGGCCCCAGCGCCCTGGCCACCGCCGGGCTGCTGCTGGTGGTTTACGGCGGCTACTTCCTGGCCACCTGCTTCGGCGCTCAGAGCATTGTGCGGGGCCGAAGGCCCAGGTGACAAAGAACTCCCCCGGTGAGAACCGGGGGAGTTCTTGCAGTTACGCCTTGTTTTTGTTGTATAAAATCCGCAGGCCCTTCAGAATCAGGTCGCTGTCGCAGATGATGCGGCTGCGGCAGTATTTGGTGATGCTGGGGGCCAGGCCGCCGGTGGCCACCACGGTGGGGGGCTCCCCCAGCTCTTCCGTAATCCGCTGGATCATCCCGTCCATCATGGCGGCGTTGCCGTAGACGATGCCGCTTTTCATGCAGTCCACCGTGTTGGTGCCGATAAGCCGCTTGGGGCCTTCCAGGTTCACGTGGGGCAGCTGCGAGGTGCGGCTGGACAACGCTTCCAGGGAAATGGAGATCCCCGGGACAATCATGCCGCCGATATAGCTGCCGCGCTTGTCCACCACAGAGATGGTGGTGGCGGTGCCCAGGTCAAAAATCAAAATGGGCTTGGGGTACTCCGCCGCCGCGGCCACCGCGTCCGTCACCAGGTCGCTGCCCAGCTGGGCCGGGTTGTCCATGACAATGTTCAGGCCGGTTTTCAGCCCCGCCCCCACCACCAGGGACTCTTTTCCGCAAAGCTGGCGGATGGCGTCTTTGATGGTGACGGTGAGGGTGGGCACCACCGAGGAGATGATGCTGCCCTCAATGCCGTGGCGCTCCACCTGGTTCAGGATGAACATGTTCCGCATAAGGGCCGCGTACTCGTCGCTTGTTTTCAGCCGGTCCGAGGCCAGACGGGCGGTGAAGTACAGCCTGCCGTCCTCCGGGTCCATGCAGCCCAGCACAATGTTGGTGTTCCCAATATCGATGGCGATGATCATACCCAAATTCACTCCTGATTACGATTTGCGGCGCTTCAGGGGAAGAAGCACCTTCCCGATCCCCGCCACCAGCACCGCGGCGATGACCGTTTCCGCCAGGCCGTTGGTGCCTACCACGCCCATGACGACCCCGGCCACCGCATCCACCGGGATGCCGTTCACCGACGCGTAAGCGTCCCGGAACAGGAAATAGATAAGCGACATGACAAGGCCGGTGTTAAGGATGGCGCCGGAAGCGCCCGCCGCCGCCAGGGAAAGAATTTCGCCCCGGCTGCTTCCCTTCTGCAGCTTCTGCAGGCCCTGGTACACAAACCAGGGGACTATGCCCACCAGGATCCGCGGCACAAAGCAGATGACAAGGCTCAGCGGGCTGCCGCTGGTGGTGCCCGGCGCCGGGATGAGGGGGCTGAACGCGAAGGACAGCACCGCCGGCTGGGTGGTGTTGCTGAGGAAGCTGACCAGGCCGAACATGGCGCCCAGGGCGGCCCCGTACTTGGGGCCCAGCAGAATGCAGCCCAGAATAACCGGGATGTGCAGCGTGGTGGCCTTAATCAACCCCAGCGGAATCATCCCCAGCGGCGTCAGCCCCAGGACGAACACAATGGCCGTGAACAGCGCCAGAAGCACAAAGTCACGGTACTTGACGGACGTTCTATTCATTTGTAAAACCTCCTGCTGCCGTTCCCGCCTGTGCGGGATACAGCGCAAATTTCCCATTCATTATAGGCGGTAACGGCGGGAAAAGCAAGACGTAAATGAAAAATTCCCCCGGCGGCCCGGCGGTTCCGGGAAACTTCCGCGAAAATTCATAATTTATTCATTGAATTCAGCGGGGAAAGGGGGTACAATAAGTTTTAGCAATTAGCATGAACGAGTGCTAAAATACAGATACCCTTCCCAGGCGGGGCCGGGCGCGCCGCGGCAGCCGCTTCTCCCTTTGCCCGCGGGGGGTACGGATAAGGGGCCTTTCACTATGGCAATCAAGCAGTTTAAAGCGGAATCCAAGCGCCTTTTGGATTTGATGATCAACTCGATTTACACCCACCAGGAGATTTTTCTGCGCGAGCTTATCAGCAACGCCAGCGACGCCATTGACAAGCTGTACTACCGCACCCTTTCAGACGGTGACACCGGCCTGAACCGGGAGGATTTCTCCATCTCCATCGTTCCCGACAAGGAAGCCCGCACCCTCACCATTGCCGACAACGGCTGCGGCATGACAAAGGAAGAGCTGGAAAACAACCTGGGCACCATCGCCAAGAGCGGATCGCTGAATTTCAAGAAGGAGAACGAGCCCAAGGAGGACATTGAAATCATCGGCCAGTTCGGCGTGGGCTTTTACTCCGCCTTTATGGTGGCGGAAAAGGTCACGGTGATGAGCCGGGCCTTCGGCGCGGAGGAGGCCTGGAAGTGGGAGAGCAAGGGCGCCGAGGGCTACACCATGGAGCCCTGCGAGATGCAGGAGAGGGGCACCAGGATTATCCTGGCCCTGAAGCCCAACACCGACGAGAACAACTACGACGAATTCCTGGACACCTACCGGCTGAAAGAGCTGGTGCGCAAATATTCCGACTACATCCGCTACCCCATCCGCATGGATGTGGAGAAGAGCCGGATGATCGAGGGCACCGACAAGGACGCGGAGGGAAAGTACAAAACCCCCGAGTACGAGACGTACACCGAGAACGAGGTGCTCAACTCTATGGTGCCCCTGTGGCGGAAGAACAAGAGCGAAATTACCCAGGAGGAGTACAACCAGTTCTACAAGGACAAGTTCCACGACTTTTCCGACCCGCTGCTGGTCATTCACAGCAGCACCGAGGGTACCGCCACCTACAACGCCCTGCTGTTCATCCCCTCGCAGGCGCCCTTCGACTACTACAGCCGCGACTATGAAAAGGGCCTGCAGCTGTACAGCAACGGCGTCATGATTATGCAGAAGTGCGCCGACCTGCTGCCGGACTATTTCAGCTTTGTCCGCGGCCTGGTAGACAGCCAGGACCTTTCCCTGAACATCTCCCGCGAGATGCTGCAGCACGACCGGCAGCTGAAGCTGATTGCGGGCAGGCTGGAAAAGAAAATCAAGTCTGAGCTGGAAAGCCTGCTGAACCATAACCGGGAAAAATACGAAACCTTCTTCAAGAATTTCGGCCTGCAGCTGAAATACGGAATCTACGCCGACTACGGCATGCACAAGGATCTTCTGCAGGATCTGCTTCTGTTCTACTCCTCCTCTGAGAAGAAGCTGGTCACCTTCAAAGAGTATGTGTCCCGCATGAAGGAGGACCAGAAATATATTTACTACGCCTGCGGCGAGACGGTGGAGCGCATCGACCTGCTGCCCCAGACAGAGGCCCTGAAGGAAAAGGGCTACGAGATTTTGTACCTGACGGACAACGTGGACGAGTTCGCCCTGCGCATGATGATGAAGTACGGGGAGAAGGAGTTCCGTTCTGTTTCCGCCGACGACCTGGGCCTGGAAACCGAGGAGGAAAAGAAGGAGGCCGCCAAGCAGGTGGAAGAGAACAAGGACCTGCTGGCTTTCTTGAAGGATTCTCTGGAGGGCAAGGTGAAGGCCGTCATCCTTTCTCAGAAGCTGAAGAGCCACCCGGTGTGCCTTTCCACCGAAGGAGCCATCTCCATGGAGATGGAGAAGGTGCTCAACTCCATGCCCATGCCGGAGGGCGGCGAAAAGGTGCAGGCCCAGCGCGTGCTGGAGATCAACGCCGGGCACCCCATTTTCCAGAAGCTGTGCGCCCTGTACGCCGCCGGGGACAAAGACCGCACGGCCAAGTACGCCAAACTGCTGTACAACCAGGCCCTTCTCATTGAGGGTGTTTCCGTGGAGGATCCCCTGGCCTTCTCCAACGACATCTGCGACCTGATGGTGGAAGGCTGAGCCTGCCTGAACCAGAATAGAATAAATAAAACGGAGGGCCGCCTGAGATTTCAGGCGGCCCTTCGTTTTGCGAAAAATAGTCCTGGCCAGGCGCGCAGGGGAATGGGAAAGTTATTCCGCCTGCCGCAGAAGCGCTTCCAGCTCCTGCCAATGGCGCACTTCCAGCCAGCCCTGGCTTTTGGGCTGCAGCTGCTTGCTTTCCGGGTTGTGCATCGAGCCGGTAAACCACACGGTCTGCATCCCCAGGGCGGCGGGGCCGTCCACGTCGCAGGCGGCGTTGTCGCCGCAGAACCACACCTCCCCGGCGGGCAGGCCTGCCTTCTGCAGGGCCAGCTGGAACAGGCGGGGGTGGGGCTTGCGGAAGGCGTATTCGCTGGAAACCATCACAAACTCCAGGCGGTGGCCGGGCAGGCATTTGTCCAGCCGCTTCCGCAGGGTCAGCTCTGTGTAGCACAGGTTGCTCACCACAGCGGTGCGCACGCCCTCCTGCTGCAGAAAGCGCAGAAGCTCCGGCACGTACTCCACCGCCCGGGTAGGCTCTGTGCGGGAGTACCAGAACAGCTCCTCCAGCGACTGGTAGTCCAGCTCTGGGGGGAATTCCAGCGCCAGGGACTCGAACACGTAGCGGGCGAAGCTTTGCCAGCGAAGCTCGGGGCCTGTCTGCCAGGGGTCGCTGGGCAGGCGGGTTAAATCCCGGTCTATGGCCTGAAATTGGGCCAGAAGCTGTTCCTCCGTCACCCCCTTCGGGTTCGCGGAGGCTGCGGCCAGCACCGCCCGGCACCCGCCCAGCGGGTCGCCCCAGTATTCTGTGCACAGGGTTTCGCCGTAATCGAACAGGATCATCTTGGGCTTTTTCATGGCTTCCTCCTTGAGAAGCGATTTTATATGTTCAATGGAATATTTTCACCTAAGTAGCAAAAAACAATTTTAAGAAAGCTGACTCTGCCACCGAGGCGGGTGGTTGCCCGCCAGCTACCGGCGAGCCGTACCCCTAAAAATGCGGAGGAACTTTCGCAATCGTAAGATTGCGAGTGTTCCTGTAAAGGGGCCGGCGTTTAGCGACCCTAAGGGCGCAAGCCGGCCGAAGCGCAGTGTGGTGCGGCAGGGCCGCACCACGCGTCGAACGACACATTTACGGGGTAGCGTCCCCGTAAATGTATCGTTCGCGCCGCTCTACTTTTCCCAGGCAGGACAGCCCCTGGGTCGAGGGGGCGCCGTGTGCCGGTGGCACACAAACAAGGCGCCGACCGGAGCGGCAGCGGAGACTCGGGCCCCCCGCGCGTCTTTGGTTTCTTTCTCCGCGTAGAGAAAGAAACCGCACCGCCGCGTGCGGTCGCGGCAAAGAGAAAAC
>DVMK01000167.1 GCA_018715025.1 Candidatus Caccousia avistercoris | reverse complement strand
TGTGGTTCACCGCCCTTTCCTTTCATGCTCCATACTACACAGAACCCCCTGGTTTTGTGAAAGCTTCCCGGAAAATTTTCCCGCCGGGGAAAGAGGAGCCCGCTGATTTTGAAGGAAAGACAGAAAATCCTTCAAATATGGGAAATGCTCTTCCGGAAAATCTCTCTGAATTTCCCAAAATTTTTCTTTTTCAAAAAAGACAAGTAGGAGGATTTGGCATATTGCAGAGATTGTTCTTGCAAAAAGGGGAGAATGCCATTATAATGAAATAGGAATTTACTTGGCGAAAGCGGGGCGGCGCCCCTTCTTCTGCCCGCCGCGGCCTTTGCTGCGGCAATCCTTGATTTGACGGGGGAAATCACATGTTTCAGATTCTGAAAAAAAGACGGTTGAACGACAGCATGACGCAGATGACGGTTGCCGCGCCTTACGTGGCCCAAAAGGCCCAGGCGGGGCAGTTTATCATTTTGCGGGTGAACGAATACGGGGAACGAATCCCCCTTACCATTGCGGATTATGATCGGGAGCAGGGGACCGTGGATATTATTTTCCAGAAGGTGGGAAAAACGACCCTGCTTTTGGACACGCTGGAGGAGGGGGAGGCCATTCTGGACTTCATCGGCCCGCTGGGCAAGCCCTCAGAGCTGGAGGGCTACCAGTACGCCGCGGTCATCGGCGGCGGCGCGGGCTGCGCCATCGCGTACCCGCAGGCCAAGGCCCTGCATGCCATGGGGACCAAGGTGGACATGATCGCCGGTTTCCGCAATAAGGATATTATTATCCTGGAGGAGGAGATGCGGGCCGCCAGCCACAACCTCTACCTGATGACCGACGACGGCTCCAACGGGCATAAGGGCTTTGTTACAGACGCCCTCAGGCAGAACATCCAGGCGGGCGCCAAGTACGACCTGGTGGTGGCCATCGGCCCCCTGCCCATGATGAAGGCCGTGTGCGCCCTTACCAAGGAGTACGGCATTAAAACCGTTATCAGCATGAACAGCATTATGATCGACGGCACCGGGATGTGCGGCGGCTGCCGCGTCACCGTGGGCGGCGAAACGAAGTTTGCCTGTGTGGACGGCCCTGACTTTGACGGGCATTTGGTCGACTTTGACGAAGTGATGAAGCGCGCCAAAACCTATGCCCAGATGGAGCAGGAGGCCACAAGAGAGTTTAACTGCCGGTTGATGCAGCAGGCGGAACAGTGAGCGGAGGGAGCAAGACATGCCGAATATGACAATGACAAAAACACCTATGCCGGAACAGGATCCGCAGGTGCGCAGCCATAATTTTGAAGAGGTGGCCCTTGGCTATACCCAGGAGATGGCCGTCAGCGAGGCCCAGCGCTGCCTGAACTGCAAGAACAAGCCCTGCGTGGGCGGCTGCCCTGTGCTGGTGCCCATTCCGGAATTTATCGCCCATGTGGCGAAGGGGGAGTTTGAAGAGGCGTACCAGGTGCTTTCCCGCGCTACCTCCCTTCCGGCCGTATGCGGCCGGGTCTGCCCTCAGGAAACCCAGTGTGAAAGCAAATGCGTGCGGGGCATTAAGGGGGAGCCGGTGGGCATCGGCCGCCTGGAGCGCTTTGTGGCGGACTGGCACATGAAAAACAGCAAGGAAGCGCCGGCTAAGCCGGAGCAGAACGGCCACAGGGTGGCGGTCATCGGCGCGGGCCCGGCCAGCCTGACCTGCGCGGGCGACCTGGCCAACATGGGCTACCAGGTGACGGTGTACGAGGCTCTGCACACAGCCGGCGGCGTACTGATGTACGGCATCCCCCAGTTCCGCCTGCCCAAGGAGATTGTGCAGAAGGAGATTGACGGCCTGCGCGCCAAGGGCGTCACCATTTTGACCGACATGGTCATGGGCAAGGTGCTCACGGTGGATGAGCTGTTCCAAATGGGGTTTGAAGCTGTGTTCATCGGCAGCGGCGCCGGTTTGCCCAACTTTATGAACATCCCCGGCGAGGGCCTGGTAGGCACCTACTCTGCCAACGAATTTCTCACCCGTGTGAACCTGATGAAGGCGTACCTTCCGGAGTACGACACCCCCATTCTCCGGCCCCGGCGGGCGGCTATTGTGGGCGGCGGCAACGTGGCTATGGACGCGGCCCGCACCGCCAAACGCCTGGGCGCGGAGCAGGTGTACATTGTGTACCGCCGCAGCGAGGCGGAAATGCCCGCCCGCGCGGAGGAGATTCACCACGCCAAGGAAGAGGGCATCGAGTTCCGCCTTCTCACCAACCCGGTAGCCATTCACGGCGACGAGAACGGGCGGGTCCGCGCCATTGAGTGCGTAGAGATGGAGCTGGGCGAGCCGGACGCCTCGGGGCGGCGGCGGCCCATTGAGAAAAAGGGCTCCAACTTCGAGCTGCCCATCGACTGCGCCATCATCGCCATCGGCAACAGCCCCAACCCTCTCATCCCGGCCAACACCAAAGGGCTGGAAGTGAACCGCAGGGGCTGTATTGTGGCGGATGAAGAAACTATGGCCACCAGCCGGCCCGGCGTTTATGCCGCGGGCGACGCCGTCAGCGGCGCGGCTACGGTTATTTTGGCTATGGGCGGCGGGAAAAAGGCCGCCAAGTCCATTGACGAATATATCCGGTCGAAGAAATAACAGGCGAAGAAGCAGGCTGCAGCACAGCTTGCTTCTTTTTTTCCCTCCTCCAGCATATAGTTTGATGAAAGACGAAAAACAAACAGGAGGGAACGAAAATGACGGAACCATACGGCGGGCGTGAATCTGCAGAGATGGAATGGGATGAGAGGTACCGGGAGATGCGCCCGGCAAAGCGGCGGAAGCGCGCCAGGGAAAAGGGGAAGCCCACAGGGCACCTTCTTCTGGCCATCCAGGTGATCGCCTGCGCCGCCGTTCTGGCAGGCGCGCTGGCCCTCCGTCTGGCGGGCGGGGAATGGTTTCAGGCTGTAAAAGAGTGGTATTGGTCCCACCTGACCAACAGTGTGGTGGCGGAGGAGGAGTGGGAAGGGGTGCAGAACAGACTGTGGGATCTTCTTCCTCCCCTGGGGGAGGAGGCGGCTTCCTCCCAAGGGGAAGAAAGCGGTTCCGAGCCGGTTTCCTCTGCGCCGGTTCCCTCCTCTGCGCCGTGAGCTTCCGGGTAGGCGGCTGCCGTGTGTCGGTCAGCTTTTTGTTCACAGCGGTTCTGGCGTTCCTCCTTTTTTATGACGGCCGGGGCGCCTCCCTTTCCGGGCTGGGCGCCGCCGCCTGCCATGAGGCAGGGCATCTGGCCGCCATGGGGTGGGTGAAAAGCCGCCCGAAAGAGCTGCGCTTCACCCCCTTCGGTGTAGAACTGGTGCGGGCCGGGGAAGAGGGGGGAAGCTACCGGCAGGACATGGCGGTTTCCCTTTCCGGCCCGGCCGCCAACCTGCTTCTCTGCGCCCTCTGCGCCCTGCTGGGCTGGCGGGACTCGCTGTTTTTCCAGGGGAACCTGCTGCTGGCGGCCATGAACCTTCTTCCCGTTGAGTCTCTGGACGGCGGCCAGGCGCTGTATTCGGCCCTCTGCCCCCGGCTGGGACCCAAACGGGCCGGGTGGACGGTGCAGGCCGTTTCCTTTCTGCTCCTGCTGCCCCTGGCCTGCCTGTCCTTCCTGCTGCTGCTGCGCTCCCATTACAATATTTCGCTTCTGCTGGTCACGTTGTATCTGATTTGCCTTTTGACAAAGCGGGGGCGTTTTTTCTAGCTTGATTTTTACCGCCATTCGCGGTATGATATAGGTAATCAAAGGGATGCGGCCTCCCTCATGGCCGCCGTGTGGAACGATAAATCTGAGAATAAAGGGGAAGGGATTATGGCATTTTTTGATAAGCTCAGCGAGACAATCAGCTCCAAAAGTAAGGACGTAGCCAAGAAGGCCA
>DVMK01000166.1 GCA_018715025.1 Candidatus Caccousia avistercoris | reverse complement strand
AAAAGATGGTCTGGAAGTTTTTCGTCCCGCTCCACACAGGCGGGGTCAGGATATTCCAGTCGGTGAAGCTGATGAACAAAGAGGCCAGCATAGGCACAATGGTAAAAACCACAAAGCCTATCAGCCAGGGGGAAATGAAAAGGAAGAAGGCAATGGTGTCGCGCGTCCTCGTTTTCATGGCGCTCTTCTTCATGGTTCTCGTTGCTCCATTCTCCGCAGGAGAGTCTTTCGGCTTGCACGGCCTGTTCCCTGCGGAAAACAAGGCCGGAAAAAATACCGGCGTCCCGGAGGTTCGGAACGCCGGTACGGGAATCCTTTTTATTCAGCGCTTACAGTTCCTTGGGCGAGAAGCTCCTCCAGCCCTTGCTGGACAGCCTCGGCACAGGCTTCCGGCGTGGTTTTTCCGGAAACAAGCTGGTCAAAATTCGGTTTTAAAATCTTTGTGCCCATTTCGTCCCAATTCGTCACAAAAGCATAGCCGTTTGTGGCATAATCAATAGAATCTACACGCAGATAATGATGCTCCGGCATACCCTCGCCCTTCAGGTATTCGTCCTTCGAGGCAATTTCCTTGTTGATGACGGTGATAAGCCCCAGCTGAGAAAGGATGCTCTGGCCCTCATCCTCCTGGAAGAAGCGGGCGAACCGGTAGGCCAGCTCCGGGTTCTTGGTCTGCGCGTTCACCGCGTACCCGGCGTAGAAAGCGCTGGTGCGGCGCTCCTTCCCTTCCGCCATGGGCAGGTTGGCCATATCCCATTTGAATTCTGTAATGTCCTTCCGGGTGGCAGGGCTCCAGGAGCCGGCAATATCCATGGCCACCAGGCCGGAGTTGAAGGTGCCGGCCGTCAGGTCGCTGCTCTGGTAGTCCGGCGCCACATGGTAGGTCTGCACCAAATCCTGAATAAAGGTAAGGGCTTCCACCGTTTCCGGGCTGTTGAACACCACCTGGGTGGGCTTGTTCATGTCGTCAAACACATCGCCGCCGAAGCTGTAAATAATGGGGAACCATTCCGCCGCGGCAGAGGAAACCACCGTGCCGTACTGCTGGCCCTTGTCGCTTTCCTTCGTCAGCTTCTGGGCCGCCGCCAGGAAGTCGTCCCAGGTCCAGTCGTCGGTGGGGTACGCCACGCCGGCCTCGTCAAACATGTCCTTGTTGTAGTACAGGAGGAAGGTGTCGTGGCCGTTGATGGTGGCTATGTACTTGCCGTTCCAGCGGAAGGCGTCGTAAATATTCTGGGCAAATTTTTCATCCTGGTAAAAATCGGCTTCCGCCTCAAAGCGGTCGGTCAGGTCCATCAGCAGGCCCTGCTCGGCCCAGGCGGCAAAATAATGGGGGTGGCCGTAAATAACGTCAGGAGCGTTGCCGCCCATGAACATGGTGTCAATTTTCTGCACATAGTTTTGCGGAATGTATTCCAGGTTAACCTTTGTGCCGGGATGCGCTTCCTCAAACGCGGCAATAATCTGCTCGTTAACCTCTTTTTCTGCCAGGGATCCCCAGGTGGAGAAGGTAATTTCCCCTTCCAGCGGCGCTTCCTCCGTTTCTCCCCCGGCGCTTCCCGCTTCGGAAGTCCCCGCGTTCGCCTGCGGAGTCGAGGCCGTTTCCGTACCGCCGCTGCACCCTGCGAAGGACGCCAGCAGAGCAATGGCCAAAACACCTGCTAAAAATCTTTTCATTACATTCCCTCCGTTTTGCGGCGCGTGTTGCCGCAGATTTTTGTTATAAATAACATTATTGTTATCTATAACAGTAATGTATCACTTTCACTATTTGTTGTCAATATAAAATTTGAAATTTATGGAAAAATTTTTTCCACAATTTTCAGTTTCCGCAACTCCTCCGCCAGAAAAAAGAGCCCGGCGAAGGCGCTTTTCTGCGCTTTCACCGGGCTTTGCAGGCTTGCAATATTAACAGAACGGCTTCTCTGCAAAACTCCCCCGCCGCTGTTTTGCGGCGGGGGAGTTCGTTTTCACCTGTTACAGGTCGTCGTCGGGCTGAAGTTTGCCAAAGGTGCGCTCCTTCTCTTCAATAGCCCGCAGAATAATATCTACCGTGCCCTGCAGGCCGAACACGTGGGTGTCCAGAATCAGATCGTAATTCTGCATATCCCCCCACTTCTTGTTGCTGTAAAAATTATAATAGTTGGCGCGCTGTTTATCCTTTTTGGCGACGGCGTCGGCGGCCTTCGCCTCCTCCACGCCGTACTCCTGTACCGCACGGTGGATGCGAATCTCTTTCGGGGCCTGAAGGAACACGTTCAGGCAGTTTTTGGAATCCCGCAGAATGTAGTCGGCACAGCGGCCCACTACCACCATGGGGCCTTCGGCGGCCGCCTTTTTGATGATGTCCGCCTGCAGCAGGAACAGCTTGTCGTTGATGGGCATATTGTTGGCAATGGAAGTGTAGCTTCCCATAACAAGGGAGTACAGCAGGCTGCTGCTGGCCCTCTCATCCGCCTTGGCAAAGACTTCCTCGCTCATACCGCTCTGCTTGGCGGCCAGGGCAATCAGCTCTTTGTCATAGAAGGGGACGTCCAGAACCTCAGAAAGCTTTTTTCCAATCAGGCGGCCTCCGCTTCCATACTGACGCGCAATGGTAATAATGGTTTTTGTCATAAAG
>DVMK01000165.1 GCA_018715025.1 Candidatus Caccousia avistercoris | reverse complement strand
GCAGCCGTGTCAAACAGGCGGTAGCCTGCTTCCAACGCGTTTGTCACGCATTGCCCGCACAGCGCGCCGTCTTTGATCAGGAATGTGCCGTAGCCGATCATAGGCAGCTTCACCCCGTTGGAGAGCGCTGCATACTGCATGGTACGAAACCTCCTTTCTCGTTTGCTCTATGCCCATATTGTAAGCGTTTTTGACCGGTAAGTACAGTATCGATTTCGCAGAGTGCTATGCGTTAAATGAATACTGAATCTTGCGTTAACAGGAATGTCATGCTATAATAAGAAAAAGGAGGAGGCGGCAGCGCTTGATTGAAATGTACCAGCTGGAACAGCTGTTGGCCGTGGCGGAACGCGGCACCTTGTCCGGCGCGGCAGAGCAGATGCATCTGTCACAGCCGTCTTTGAGCAGATCCATGCAGAGGCTGGAAGCGGAACTGCAGGTGCCGCTGTTTGTCCGGCATAAAAATAAAATTGAACTGAACGCCAACGGGCAGATGGCCGTGGAATATGCCAGGAAAATCCTGGGGGAAACCCATGATATGGTTACACATATCCAGGCTTTTGACCGCAGCCAGCGCACAATTCTGGCGGGTTCGTCCGCGCCGGCTCCTTTGTGGGAGATTCTTCCCATTCTGGGGCGGCTGTACCCTGACATGACCATCTCCTCTGAACTGCAGAAAAGCGAAATTCTGCTTCAGGGGCTGCGCCGCGGCGTCTACCAGCTCATCATCCTGCCCTATGCGGTAAAGGAGGAGGGGATCTCCTGTGTAAAATACGGGGAAGAGCATCTGTTCTTCTCTTTGCCGCCAGCCCATCCTTTGTCAGGCAGCAAGGGGCTTTACATGAAGGACCTGAATGGTGAAACCATGCTTCTTCTGGATCGTCTCGGTTTTTGGGAGGATTTGACGAATGAAAAAATGCCGGATACCCGTTTCTTGGTTCAGGAGAACGCCGCCTTTTATGAACTGGTAAAAGCTTCCGCGCTTCCCTGCTTCGCAACGGATCGGGTTCTCGTGCAGGAGGGGCCGAATCAGTCTCGGATCAAGGTTCCCATTTTAGATCCAGAGGCAAATGTGACCTACTATTGCCTGTACCGGACAGAGCATCGCAGGCTGCTGGGGGATTTTCTGGAGGCTATCCAAAATTAGTAGAAAACTTTCAAAAAAGAGGGCCGAACCGCAAGATTCAGCCCTCTTTCTGTACACGGCCTCCGCCTGTGGCGGGGATATAAACTTATAATAAAAAGCCGAGCCCGGAACGCGAAATGCGTCCAGGCTCAGCCTGGTGGGTTATGTTGACAAATAGATACCCGCTGAAAACGCGAGAGAAAAGGCAAAAGAAAAAGCTGAACCCGGAACGCGAAATGCGTCCAGGCTCAGCCTGGTGGAGATGAGGAGAATCGAACTCCTGTCCGAAAACCGTTTGCCAAAGCCTTCTCCGAGCGCAGCCGGTGTTTTCACATTCCCTTGCCGCAGCGCCCACAGGCAGGCTCAGCGGTTCAGTAGCCTTTCAGCCGTGACGCGGGTAAAGGCGTAGCCGCGTTCACGTTCACCACTCATCGACGCCCTTTCCCAGGCCGTGGTGCTCCCGGGAAGGACGGCCGCCTTAATTAGGCAGCGTAGGCAACTCTATTGTTGTCGTTTAATTTTAAGTTTACGGGTATTAGAGCGGTCCCGCACCGCTGCTCGCTTACTAAGGCTCCCGATCCCCGTCGAAACCTTTACATCCCCATAGTGAGAACGAAACCGTCACCGGTTCCGCTCTTTCATCGCCCTGTCAATGTCGCGCTTGGCGGCCTTGGCCGCCAAGTCGGCCCGCTTGTCGTAGAGCTTTTTGCCCTTGCACAGGCCCACCTGCACCTTGACCAGGCTGTTTTTGAAATACACAGAAAGGGGGATAAGGGAATACCCCTCCTGCTTTACCAAACCAAAGAGGCGCATAATTTCCCGCTTGTGCATGAGAAGCCGCCGCACCCGCATCGGATCCCGGTTAAAGATGTTCCCGTGCTCGTAGGGGCTGACGTGCATGCCGTTCACCAGAAGCTCCCCTTTTACAATGGAGCACCAGGCGTCCTTCAGGTTGCACTGGCCCTTCCGCAGGGATTTCACCTCGGTGCCGCAAAGCTCAATGCCCGCCTCCATGCTTTCTATGACGAAATAATCGTGAAAGGCCTTTTTATTCTGCACAATTGTTTTTAAAGAATTCCCTGCCAATAAAAAAGCCTCCCTTCCTCTTGCAGGCGTCCCCGCTGTGGTTGCTATTATAGCACGGGGCATAGAAAGAATCAAGCGCGGTCTCTAAATTTCGCTGCGCCCTTCAATCGCCCGGGAAAGCGTTACCTCGTCGGCGTATTCCAGGTCGCCGCCTACCGGGATGCCGTAGGCCAAACGGGTCACCCGCACCCCCAGCGGCTTGAGCAGCCGGGAAATGTACATGGCGGTGGCTTCTCCCTCCACGGTTGGGTTGGTGGCCATAATGACCTCCTCCACACCGCCGGCGTTCACCCGGGCCAGCAGCTCTTTAATGCAGAGCTGATCCGGTCCAATGCCGCCCAGGGGAGAAATCACCCCGTGAAGCACATGGTACAGCGCGTGGAATTCCTGGGTACGCTCCAGCGCCGTCACATCCCGGGGATCCTCCACCACGCAGATTACGCTTTTGTCCCGGGATTCGTCCCGGCACACAGGGCAGAGCTCCTGATCCGTCAGGTTGCAGCATATTTTGCAGTAGTGGATTTTCTCCCGGGCCTCCAGAATGGAACCGGCCAGCGCCTGGGCGTCCGCCTCCGCCATGCCAAGCACATGGTAGGCCAGACGCTGGGCGCTTTTGTGGCCAATTCCCGGAAGGCGCTCAAACTGCTCTACAAGCCGCGCCAAGGGCGCGATTTGGTAAGACGCCATCCTTAGAAAATGCCCGGCATGTTCAGGCCGCCGGAAATTTTCTCCATGCGCTCCGTCTTGTCGGTGGCAGCCGTGCGCAGGGCCTCGTTCACAGCGGCGATCACCAGGTCGCTGAGCATTTCAACGTCCTCGGGATCTACCACCTCAGGCTTGATTTCAAGGGATTTTATTTCCATTTTCCCGGTCACGGTGGCCTTCACGGCGTCGCCGCCTGCGGTAGCGCTGTATTCTGTGGCCTCCAGCTCGGTGTTGGCCGCGTCCATTTCCTCCTGAAGCTTCTGCGCCTGGCGGGCGATCTGCTGCAAATTGGCGTTGCCGCCTCCGCCGTAGCCTTGGGGTAATCTTGCTTTCATAAGTAACATCCTCCATATTGTATGAATTTTTCTTCTATGTTATCCCACGCCTTTGGGGCGCGGTGCGGGAAAGCTGCCAAGCAGGGCTTTACGTCTGCTCTGTCACTTCAATGCCGGCCTCGCGGGCCATGCCCGCCAGCTGAAGGAGGGGATCCTCCTCCTGGGCTTCCGGCGCACTGGGGCGGTAGGGGCCCAGCTTGTACACACGGCCTGTCACCTGCTGAATGGCGTCGCGCATTTTCCCCCGCTGGGAGGATTTGCGCAGCAGCTCAAAGGCCATTTCGCGAGGGGCGTCGATGAGCACATAATCGCCGCTCACATAAGCGCTGGAACCGGTAAAAGCCGCAGAGATGGTGGCGGAATAGCTTTTCATAATCTGCAGGATCTCCGGCCATTCCGCCAGGGGGACGGCGTTTTTCGCCAGATCCTCCGTGGAAGACGCAGGCGGCGCATGAGCGGGGGCTCCCGTCCCTGCCGGTTCCGCTGCCGGGGGCGCTTCCCGGGAAGGAAGCGGTTCCCTTCCAGGCGGCGGGCTCTGCCGCTCTGCCGGGGGCTTCTGCACAGGAAGCGCCGCCTGCTGCCGGGGCGCGCCCCGTTCCAAAGCCTCTACCCGGCGGACTAAGGCAGCCAGGGAAGAGTCCAGCTCGGGGGAACACAGGCGGATGAGAGCCATTTCCATCTCCAGCCTGCGATCCGCGCCGCGGCCGATTTTCTCCAACGCCTCCTGAAGGGTGTCCAGGCAGTGCAGAATGACGGGGAGGGGGGTAGAGAGCGCCTGTTCCCGCAGGCGGGCGTACTCCTCCTCCGGCACCACAATGAGATCCCGTGCGTCCTTCATGGTTTTCAGCAGCATCAGGTTCCGGTAGTGGGAAGAGAGCTCTTCGCACAAGCGGGCCATGTCCTTGGAATTTTCGTGAAGCTGGGCCAGCAGTTCCAGAGCCGCCGCCGCGTCGCCCTGTTTCACCGCGTCAGCCAGGTCAAAAAGGTGGCCGCGGCCCACCAGGCCTACCGTCTCGTTCACCACGGCCGCCGTCACCTGGCGGCTTCGGCCCAGGCACTGGTCCAAAAGGGAAAGGGCGTCGCGCATGGCCCCGTCTGCCAGGCGGGCCAGCAGAAGGGCCGCCTGGGGCTCAATGGAAGCCCCCTCCTGTTCTGTTACATAAGAAAGGCGTGCCGCAATCTCCTCCGGCGGAATCCGGCGGAAGTCGAACCGCTGGCAGCGGGAGAGAATGGTGGCGGGAATTTTATGCACCTCTGTGGTGGCCAGGATAAAAATCACGTGGGCGGGGGGCTCCTCCAGGGTTTTCAGCAGGGCGTTGAAGGCCCCC
>DVMK01000164.1 GCA_018715025.1 Candidatus Caccousia avistercoris | reverse complement strand
TACACCAAAAGCGCCTCGGCCGACAGCCAGTTCAAGCTGAAAAATATGATGCAGCAGATTATCTACCTGGAAAATTCGTACCCCCAGCTGGACAGCATCTGGCTGTATTCCTCCCGGGACGGACTATTCATCACCAAATACGGCTGTTTTACCGAGGAAGAGTTCTTTCAGGAACGGTACACCCTGACCACCAGCGCGGGCCGCTCCCTGCAGGAAGCGCTGGATGAGCAGCAGCCCTTCAGCTACCTGGCCACCATGCAGGTGAAAAGCTACTATTCCAATACGGAGTGCATCTCCTTCATCCGCTCTGTTTCCGGCTACTCCGGCCAGCCGGACGGGCAGATCATCTTGAATGTGAAAAGCGGCACGCTGACCAATATTCTGAAAAAGGTCAGCGCCGGCGAGGACCTGACCGCCGTTCTGCTGGATCAGGAGGGGGCCGCCATCGCTTCCTCCCGGGAGGGCTTCCCCACCGGGGAATACGCCCCCCAGGTGTACCAGATTTTAACGGAGGGCGGCGGCGCCCCGCAGGAATTTTCCCTGGGCGGCCAGCAGTACCTGGGCTGGCTCACCGTTTCCTCCTCCAGCGGGATGCAGTACGTTTCCCTCATCAACAAGGACGTGCTGCTGCAGAACGTGGACTCCATCCGGTACGTTACCGTGCTCCTCTGCCTGGTGTGCCTGGCAGTCAGCGCTGTGCTGGCCTTCTCGCTCACCAACCGCCTGTTCGCCCCCATTCAGAAAATTATGCGCTATGTGCAGGCGGAGCTTGGCCAGCCGGGCCTGGAAAATTACCGCGACGTGCTTCTCATTCAGAGATTCATCGACTACATGAAAAGCCAGAACAGCCAGCTGCAGGAGCACATTGACAGCTACACCTCCGTCATGCAGGAGGCCATCCTCACCGAATGCATTTATTCTCAGGAGCAGCAGCCGGTGCTGGAACTGTACCGGCAGACGGACTTCAAGGTGGATTTCCCCTACGAAAACTTCACGGCGGCCGTCGTCCCCTTCCGGCAGCCGGGGCGGCCGGACCCGCTGGACAGCGATACTTTGATTCCAGAGGTTTCTGGAATCAGCGAAGAGAACCGGTTCTCTGGCAAAACGGCGGTCTGGTTCCTGCGGCAGAGCGAATACCTGATCCTCATTCTGAACACCCAGGAGGGCGAGCCCCTGGTGCAGGACTTTTTCGCCCGGCTGAAGCTGCGGCACGGGGGCGAAGGGCTGCTGTACGCCTACGGGAAAACCTACGGCGCTGTTTCCGGCCTGTACGACTCCTTCCACCAGGCCGTCAACATCCTGATGGTAAAGCCGGACCCGGCCCGGCAGAAAAAGGGCTACGAGTCCGCCATCAACGCCCAGTACATTACCAGCCGGTACCCCCAGGAAACCGAGCTGAAGCTGATCAGCCTGGTGAAGTCCCGCGCCCCGGAGGACGCGGTGCGGCAGCTTCTGGAGGAGATTATACAGGAAAACAAGGAGGACGGCGGCCACGCCCTGCGCCTGGAAAGCCTGTTCGTCCAGCTTCTCATGACCCTGAACCACATTGCCGCCGAGCTGAACCTGAGCGCCGGCGCTGTGTTCGGGAAGGGCTGCAACCTTTACCGGCAGCTGGAACAGCTGCCCGGCGTGGAGGAAAAGGAGCGCTACATTCTTCAGGCCTTCGGCAAGCTGACGGAGTACATCCGCCTTCACAAGCCCAGCAAAACCATGGAGCTTTACCAGCTGATGCTGGGGTATGTGGCAGAGCATTACCAGGAGGATCTCTCGCTGAACGACATCTCGTACCAGCTGCAGCTTTCCCCCTCGTACCTGAGCAGCGTGTTCAAGGAGTACCACCACTCCACCTTTCTGGAGTACGTGAACCAGTACCGGGTGGCCAAGGCCAAGCCCCTGCTGCTGAATTCCCAGGAGCCTGTGTCTGCCATTGCCCAGCGGGTGGGCTGCGCCAACGTGAACACCTTCATCCGCATTTTCAAAAAGGAGGAGGGCGTGACCCCCGGCCAGTTCCGCTCCCGCTCATGAGCCTTTTTCATTCCGCCCCCTTTTTGAAAGGGGGCTCTCTCATCACTTTACGTAACAAGGAGGAACCAACGCCCATGGCCTGCCTGTTTCCCGGCTTCCTGCACGGAGCCGACTACAACCCCGAGCAATGGCTTTCCCGCCCTGACATTCTGCAGGAGGACCTGCGCCTGATGAAGGAGGCGCACATCAACTGCGTTTCTGTGGGGATTTTCTCCTGGGCCCGCCTGGAGCCGGAGGAGGGCCGCTTCGATTTGGACTGGCTGGAGGAGATCATCAACCGGCTGTACGAAAATGGGGTGTCCACCATCCTGGCCACCCCCAGCGGCGCCAGGCCCCTGTGGATGGCCCACAAGTACCCGGAGGTGCTGCGGGTTTCCAGCCAGCTGACGCGCAACCGGCCGGGCCGCCGCCACAACCACTGCTACACCTCGCCGGTGTACCGGGAAAAGGTGCGGATCATAGACACCAAGCTGGCCGAGCGGTTTTCCCGCCACCCGGCCGTGCTGCTGTGGCACCTTTCCAACGAGCTGGGGGGCCAGTGCTTCTGCCCCCTGTGCCAGGCGGCCTTCCGGGAATGGCTCAGGAAGAAGTACGGCTCGCTGGACGCCCTGAACGAGGCCTGGTGGACGGACTTCTGGGCCCACCGGTACACCGACTGGTCGCAGGTGGAAGCGCCCGTGCCCTCAGGCGAGACGGAGGTTCACGGCCTGAACCTGGACTGGAAGCGCTTCGTCACCCACCAGACGGTGGACTTCGCCCGCTGGGAGCGCGACGCGGTCAAGGCGGTGAACCCCCAGCTGCCCGTCACCACCAACCACGGGGAAAGCTACGAGAGCATCAACTATTTCCGCTACCGGGACGTGGTGGACATAGCCTCGTGGGACAGCTACCCCCTTTGGGGCAAAGACCCTGACGAGGCGGAAACCGGCCAGCAGACCGCCTTCGCCCACGACGTGATCCGTTCCATCAAGCGGGCGCCCTTCCTGATGATGGAATCCTCCCCCAGCGCCACCAACTGGCAGGAGGTCAGCCGCCTGCGCCAGCCCGGGGTGCAGATGCTGGCCGCCATGCAGGCGGTGGCCCACGGCTCCAACTCGGTGCAGTATTTCCAGTGGCGCAAAAGCCGGGGCTCCAGCGAAAAATTCCACGGGGCTGTGGTGGGCCACGACGGCAGGAGCACCACCCGGGTGTTTCAGGAGGCCGCCCAGGTGGGGGAACGGCTGGAACGGCTGGCCCCCCTGCTGGGTACCTGCCCCAGGCCCCAGGCCGCCCTTCTCTACGACTGGGAAAACGGCTGGGCCCTGAACGACGCCCAGGGGCCGCGGAACTGCGGCATGCATTACCTGGAAACGGCCATGGCCTTTCACAAGGCCTTCTGGCGGCTGGGGATCGGGACCGACATTGTAGACATGGACGGCAGCCTGGAGGGGTACCGCCTGGTGGCCGCCCCCATGGCCTACCTGCTGCGGGGCGGCTTCGCCCAAAGGCTGCGGGAATTTGTAGAGCGGGGCGGCGTGCTGCTGGGCACCTACTGGAGCGGTATTGTGAACGAGACAGACCTGTGCTTTCTGGGCGGCGTGCCGGGGGACGGCCTCAGCCAGGTGTTCGGGCTGGAAAGCGAAGAGATCGACGGCCTGTACGACGGGCAGGAAAACAGCCTGCTTCCCCTGGGCGGCTTCCTCCCCCGGGAAAGCTACCGCCTGTTCCAGCTGTGCGACCTGGTGAACCTGAACGGGGCCCAGCCGCTGGCGGTGTACGGGAAGGACTTTTACCAGGGCCGCCCCGCCCTGGCGGTGAACCGGTTCGGCAGGGGGAAGGCGTACTACCTGGCCGCCCGGGGCGAGCAGGCCCTGCTGAACGACCTCATCGCCCGCCTTTGCCGGGAAGCCGGGCTGCAGCCCGCCCTGGACGGCGTTCTGCCCGAGGGCGTCGCCGCCGTGAGAAGAGACGGGGAGCCCGCCGCCGTGTTCGTGCAGAATTTTCGGCCCGCGCCGGTGCAGGTGCCGCTGAACCGGCCCTACGTGGATTTTGAAAGCGGGGCCGCCGTGGAGGGCTCGCTTTCCCTTTCCCCCTTCCAGGTGCGCATTCTTCTGTAGCCTGCCGGACTTTCCCTGAATATTCATATAAATTTCTTTCTTTTTCGCGGCCCCTGTGGTATACTGTTAAATGTATGCATAACCGCACGGGGGATTCCGGAGCAAGGGGAGGCGCGGGCGCCCTCCCACAATACTTGAGGTGATAGATAAGATGGGAAATATCCTGGCTAAACTTTTCGGCAACTACAGCAAGCGCGAGCTGAAGCGGATTCAGCCGCTGTGCGACAAGGTGCTTGCCCTGGAGGACAAATACAAAAAGCTTTCAGAAAAGGAGCTGCGGGCCCAGACGGCAGAGCTGAAAAACCGCCTGGCCAACGGGGAAACCCTGGACGACATCCTGCCGGACGCTTTCGCCGTCTGCCGCGAGGCCACCGACCGGGTGCTGGGCACCCCCCACTTCCCGGTGCAGATTCTGGGCGGCATTGTGCTGCACCAGGGCCGCATTGCCGAGATGCGCACCGGCGAGGGTAAAACCCAGACGGTGATCCTGCCCGCCTACCTGAACGCCCTGTCGGGCAAGGGCGTGCACGTGGTGACGGTGAACGACTACCTGGCCCGCCGCGACTCGGAATGGATGGGCAAGGTGTACCGCTACCTGGGCCTTTCGGTGGGCCTGATTGTCCACGACATGGACAACGCCGCCCGCAAGGCCGCCTACAACGCCGACATTACCTACGGCACCAACAACGAGTTCGGCTTTGACTACCTGCGGGACAACATGGTGATTTACAAGGAAAACAAGGTGCAGCGGGGCCACAACTTCGCCATTGTGGACGAGGTGGACTCCATCCTCATCGACGAGGCCAGAACCCCCCTCATCATCTCCGGCCAGGGGGACAAATCCACCGAGCTGTACAGCCTGGCAGACACCTGCGCCCAGCGCCTGCGCATGGTGAAGGTGGCCGAGCTGGACGAAAAGGCCGACAACGACGAGCTTTACGCCGACGCCGACTACATTGTGAACGAGAAGGCCAAAACCGCCACCCTCACCCCCAACGGCGTGAAAAAGGTGGAATCGTTCTTCCACCTGGAAAACCTGACGGACCCGGACAACATCACCATTCAGCACCACATCAACCAGGCCATCAAGGCCAGGGGCGTTATGACCAGGGACATCGACTACGTGGTGAAGGACGGGGAGGTCATCATTGTAGACGAATTCACCGGCCGCCTGATGTACGGCCGCCGGTACAACGAGGGCCTGCACCAGGCCATAGAGGCCAAAGAGGGCGTGAAGGTCGCCCACGAGAGCAAGACCCTGGCCACCATCACCTTCCAGAATTTCTTCCGCCTGTACGACAAGCTTTCCGGCATGACGGGCACCGCCATGACGGAGGAGGAGGAGTTCCGGGAGATTTACAAGCTGGACGTGGTGGAGATTCCCACCAACAAGCCCATGATCCGCCAGGATATGCCCGACGTGGTGTACAAGACGGAGAAGGGCAAGTTCAACGCCGTCATTGAGGACATTATCGAGCACCACGCCAAGGGCCAGCCGGTGCTGGTGGGCACCATCTCCATTGAAAAGTCCGAGCAGCTTTCCTCCCTTTTGAAAAAGCGCGGGGTGAAGCACGAGGTGCTGAACGCCAAGTACCACGACAAAGAGGCCGAAATTGTGGCCCAGGCAGGCCAGAAGGGCGCCGTCACCATCGCCACCAACATGGCCGGCCGCGGCACCGACATTAAGCTGGGCGGCAATGCGGAATTCATGGCCAAGGCCGAAATGCGCCGCATGCAGTTCCCCGAGGAGCTCATCAGCGAGGCGGACGCCTACTCGGAAACCGACGACCCGGATATTTTGAACGCCCGCAAAACCTTTGCGGAGCTGAACGACAAATACAAGGCCTCCATTCAGAAGGAGGCGGACGAGGTGCGCGCCGCGGGCGGCCTGTACATCATCGGCACCGAGCGCCACGAGTCCCGCCGCATCGACAACCAGCTGCGGGGCCGTTCCGGCCGCCAGGGCGACCCGGGCATGAGCCGCTTCTACATTTCGCTGGAGGACGACCTGATGCGCCTCTTCGGCGGCGACCGGATCACCGGCATGATGGACCGGCTGAACGTGGACGAGGACACCCCCATTGAAAACAAGTGGCTCACCAGCACCATTGAGGGCGCCCAGCGGAAGATTGAGGGCCGCAACTTCGGCATCCGCAAAAACGTGCTGCAGTACGACGACGTGCTCAGCCGCCAGAGAGAGATTATCTACAAGCAGCGCGACCAGGTGCTCAACGGCGAGGACATCCACACCCAGATCATGAGCATGATCGACCAGTCCATCGAAGAGCAGGTCAGCCGTTTCCTGCCCAAGGACGCCGTTCACGACGACTGGAACATGCAGGGCCTGAAGGACTACTACCTGGGCTGGCTGCTGGTGCCCGAGGACCTGACCTTCTCTCAGGATGAAATCGAGGAGCTGGAGCCGGAGTTTGTGGTCAAGACCATCACCGACCGGGCCCACCTGATTTACGAAAACCGGGAGCGCCAGTTCGGCGAGTCCATCACCCGCGAGCTGGAGCGCGTGGTGCTGCTGAAGAATGTGGACTCGGAGTGGATGGACCACATTGACGCCATGGAAGAGCTGAAGCGGGGCATCCGCCTGCGGGCCTACGCCCAGCGCGACCCGGTGGTGGAGTACCGGGTGGAGGGCTTCGACATGTTCGAGGCCATGATCCGCACCATTCGGGAAAATACCGCCCGCATGATGCTCACCATCCGCCTGCGCACCCAGGAGGAGCCCAAGCGGGAGCAGGTGGCCAAGCCCACCTCCACCAGCGCCGACCAGACGGACGTGAAGCGCCCTGTGATCAAGAAGGGCCAGAAGATCGGCCCCAACGACCCCTGCCCCTGCGGCAGCGGCAAAAAATTCAAGAAGTGCACCTGCACCCAGTACCATTCCCAGGGCTGACGCGCAGCGTGAAAAGGCTGCCCCGCGCAGCGGCGCAAAACGCCGCCGCGCGGGGCCTTTCTGCGTGCGGCGGGAAAAATTCCGCTTTTTCCGCGGCGGCGCTGTTTTCAGGTGACACCGGGCGGAAGATCCTGTATAATGGGAACGAAGCCATAGAACGACGAGCCAGGAAAGGGGAAATGGGCCTTGCGCCTTTGCTATGATATTGTTTTGTTCGATTTGGACGGTACGCTGTTTGAGTCTGGGGAAGGAATTCTGAACACCGTGCGGGAAACGCTGGCCCGCTTCCGCTGGCCTGTTCCCGAGCCGGACCAGCTGCGCCGCTTTATCGGCCCGGCCAACCATTACAGCTACGAGTTTGTGGCCGGCATGCCCCACCAGCTGGCCCAGGAGGCCGCCGCCTACCACCGGGCCGCCTACCGGGACGGCGGCTGGCGGGCCTGCCGCCTGTACCCGGGCGTGCGGGAGCTTCTGCGGGAGCTGCGGGCCGCCGGGGCGAAAACCGCCGTGGCCTCCACCAAGCCGCGGCCCGCGCTGGAAAGCATGCTGAACGCCTTCGGCCTGGCGCCCCTGTTCGACGCGGTGGCCGCCGGCGAGGCGGACGGCACCCGGGGCGAAAAGCCCTACCTCATCGCCTGCGCCCTGGAGGGCTGCGGCGCCCAGCCCTGCGACCGGGCCGTCATGGTGGGGGACACCCGCTTCGACGCCGCCGGCGCCCGGGACTCCGCCCTGCCCTTCATCGGGGTGCTGTACGGCTACGGCACCCGGGAGGAAATGGCCCGGGAGGGGGCCTCGGCCTTTGCCGGCTCGGTGGAAGAGCTGCGCGCCCTGCTGCTGAGGGAGGGGGAGGCGTGAAACGGAAACCCCGCAGGCTGTTTACCATTCTGGTGGCGGTATTTATTCTCATCAGCATGCTTCCCGCCGTCTTGCTGGGCCAGACGGTTCTCTCCTTTTCCAACCGGTATTTAAGCGAAACGCTGCGGGAGGAGGGCGCCAACCAGTCCCGGAACATGGCGCTGGAACTGTCCCGCTACCTGCGGGAATATTCTTCTGCGGCGGCTTCCATCGCCGAAGACGAAGCTCTGGCCGCCTGGGTGGCGCAGGAGGACCCCGACGCCCCTGTGCGGGCCATCTGCGCCGAGTACGCCTACGACTTCCGCCGGAAAAACGGGCAGGAGCTTACCTTTCACCTTGTCTCAAGCAACGGGGCCGTCCAGTTTTCCACCGGTTCGATTCCCAACCTGTACAAAATGCCGGTGTACCAGTCCTACGGCGTGTTCCGCAAAGCCATGGACCAGAAGGGGGAAACCGTTTTTTACGCCAACCGGTTCCCTAACTATAAGGGCGACTACACCGTGCTGAGCGTCTGCCACACAATAACGGGGAGCGACGGCCAGGTGGCCGGGTTCGTGGTGCTGGACGTGCTGCGGAAGGATCTGCAGGCCTTTCTGAACCAATTCCAAAGCTCTTATTCGGCCGACAATCTTGTGATAGACGGCAGCCGGATCACCGTGCTGGACACCGCCCTTTCCTCTGACACGCCAGAGGGCCTTCGCCTTACCGTCCCTCTCTACACCCGCTACCTTATTTCCTCCTCCTTTGGTTCCCCTGTTTTTCTGGAAGCCGACAGCCTGCTCATCGGGCTCCCTGTAGAGGGCACGGACCTTACCCTGCTGCGCCACCTCACCTTTCCCCACGTGCGGCAGCTGGCCGGGGCCGTCAGCAGCGCCACGGTGGTAATTTTGGCGGCCTCGCTGCTTCTCACGGTTTTTCTGGCGTTCTTCCTGGCCTCCTGGGTTGTGCGCCCCTTCCAGCGGCTCATCTCCTCCTTTTCTTATGCTAAACAGGGGAATTTCGACCACCGGTTTACCCTGAGCCGTCACGACTACCGGGAGATTGCCCAGCTTTCCACCCAGTACAACGACATGGTGGAAAAAATCCAGGAGCTCATGGTGACCAACGTGGAAAAGCAGCGCCTTTTGAATATTGCCGAGATGAACGCCCTTCAGTCTCAGATAAAGCCCCATTTCTTTTACAATTTCCTCAACGACATCAAATCTCTGGCGAAGCTGAACCGGAACAGCGACATCTGCCGACTGGTCGTGCTGTTCGGCAGCGTGCTGCGGGGCTGCATGGAGGAGGGAGGGGAATATACCGACATTCAAAAGGATATTCTTCTTATCCGCAATTATCTGGATATGCAGAACATCCTCCATGACGGGGGAATCCGGAAAAAGATTCTGGTGGATCCCGCCCTTCTGCCTTTGCAGATTCCCCGCTTCATTCTGCAGCCCCTGGTGGAAAACGCTGTTGTTCATGGGCTGCAGGCCAAGGCGGGGGGCTGCGTGCTGGTGCGGGGACGCCTGGAGGGCGGCCGCATTCTCTTCACGGTGGCCGACAACGGGGTGGGCTTCTCTGCCAGCCAGGGCCGCAGCCGGGAATCCGGCAGCCTGCACCCCGGAATAGGGATTGAGAACATCAACCGCCGCCTGCGGCTGTACTATGGGGCTTCCTATGGGATAAAAATTGAAAGCCGCGCCGGCTTCTACACCAAAATCACCGTGGAATTCCGAAGAATGGATCCTTGATTTTTTCTGATTTACATAGAATTTACATTATTTTACCTGATTTTTACATAGATAATTACTGAAAATTATACATATTTACCGTTTTACCGTATTGTCCCCCTCCTCTTCCTCCGGTATACTGAAAAGCGTAATCAACACGCAGACATTACCAGAACGAGAAGAGGAGGTTCCTTATGAGAAAGAAAAGACTGGCAGCCCTTATGGCCGCGCTTCTGGCGGCTTCGTCTCTTGCCGCGTGCTCGGGGCAGACCCCCGGCGCGGCATCCGCAGGGGAAAACACAGAGGGGCAGGAAGCCGCCCCCGCCGGCAATGTGGAGCTTGAAATTTACTACCCGGTGGGCGTGGGAGGCACGGTTTCCCAGCTGATTGAGCAGCTGGCGCAGGAGTACCAGGAGGAGACCGAGGGCGTTACCATTTCTTCTGTGTTTTCCGGTTCCTATGACGACACCCTGCAGAAGCTTATCACCTCTTACCAGGGGGGCAACCCGCCGCAGCTTACCATTCTTGCCAACAGTACCATTCTGACCATGCTTTCTATGGACATGGTGCTTCCCCTGGACGACCTGATTGCCCAGGACGGCGGCAGCGAATACATCGACGACTTTTTCCCCGGCTTCATGGCGAACTGCGTCTTTGACGGAAAAATTTACAGCATCCCCTTCCAGCGCAGCACGCTTCTCCTGTTTTACAACAAGGACCATTTCCGCGAGGTGGGCCTCGACCCGGAAAGCCCGCCGAAAACCTGGGAGGAGTTGGCGGAATACGGCCAGAAGCTGACAAAATTTGACGAAAACGGCAGCGCAGAGCGGTGGGGCGTGATGATCCCCTCCTCCGGCTCATGGGACTTCGGCCCCTATGTGATTTCCAACAGCGCCAATGGGGAAAACATCATGTCTGACGACGGAAAATCCGTCATGTTCGACACCCCTGAAAATGTGGAAGCCCTGCAGTTCCTGCGGGATCTGGGCACCGTGTACAAGGCTTCCCCGGAAGGGGTTATCGAAATGGACACGGCCCCCGCCAACTTCATTGAGCAGAAGACTTCTATGGTACAGCTTTCCTCCGGCAACATCGCCAACATCGACAGCAGCGTCACCTTTGATTACGGCATTGCCACGCTGCCCTACTCCAAGCGCCCCGCTTCCATTGCGGGCGGGGGAAACCTGTACATGATCAAGGGCTCTACCGAGGAAGAGCAAAAGGCGGCGTGGAAGTTTATCCGCTGGCTCACCGAACCGGAGCGCCAGGCCCAGTGGAACGTGGACACCGGCTACGTGGCCGCCCGCAAATCCGCCTTTGAAACCGATATTATGGAGCAGTATTTCAAAGACACTCCCCAGGCAAAGGTAGCGCGGGAACAGCTGGATTCCTGCTATAACGAACTTTGCGTGTATGAACTTTCTCGCATCAACGACGCATTGACCCGCGCCTACGACTCCGTTATGACAGGCGCCGCCGAGCCCCAGGCTGCGCTGACGGCGCTGCAGGCGGAATGCGACGAAATTCTGGCGCCGTACAACCAGTAACGTTTTGCCCCGGCGGCCCTGACTGCAGCCAGCAGGGCCGCCGTCCTGCATTTTGCAGAGCACGGGAAAGGAGTGTTTTCCTTGACAGGGAAGAAGCAAAAGCTGTCAAAGCGCGCCCTGCGGCAAAACGTTCTGGCGTGGGCCCTTTTGTCGCCCACCCTGCTGTTTGTGGCGCTTTTCACCTTTTACCCCTTTGTTAAGACGATTTACCTAAGCTTTTTCCGCAAAAACCTCACCTCCCCCCAGGAGGTTTTCATTGGGCTGGAAAACTACATTTCCAGCTTTCAAGACCCCGTCTTCCAGAAGGTGCTGGGAAACAACGCCAAGTTCAGCCTGATTGTGGTTCCCTCCTGCATTATTCTGGGCCTAGGGCTGGCCTGCCTGCTGAACACCAGGCACCGGGGCGTCTCCCTGGCGCGGGCCGCTGTTTTCTACCCCAACATTTCTTCCATGATAGGGTTTTCCCTCATCTGGATGTTCCTGCTCACCCCCAACATTGGTTTTGTCAGCAACGTGATGCAGCTGTTCCGCCTGCCCGTCATCAATTTTCTGGGCGACCCCAACTATGTGCTGTATTCCCTGATGATTGTGTACATCTGGCGCGAGGCCGGGTTTGTGATGATCTTCTTCCTCTCCGGCATGCAGGGGATTTCTCAGGAATATTATGAAGCCGCCACCATTGACGGCGCCGGAAGCTGGACGAAATTTTTCCGCATTACCCTGCCGCTTCTCATGCCCACCATGGTGTTCGTGCTCACCTTCACCATCATCAACTCTGTAAAAATGGTGGATTCCATCATTGTTATGACAAACGGCGGGCCCGACAACGCCAGCAGCCTCCTCATGTTCCACATTTACAAAACGGCGTTCAGTTTTTGGGATCAGGGATCCGCAGCGGCGCTGAGCGTGATTATGCTGGCGGTTGTGCTGGCGGTTACGCTTCTGGAATACTACGTCACCGACAAGCTTACCTACTATGAAAGCTGAGAGGAGGAACCTCACTTGAAAGACAGCCGCGCCAAAAGCGCTGTTCAAATTGTTTTGCTGGTTTTGGTCTCGCTGGTTTGGGCGTTCCCCCTTTTGTGGGCCGTCTGGGCCGCCATACGCCCCGGCCGCATGGTAACCAGCTTCAGCCTTACCCCGGTCTTTTCCCTGGAAAACTTCCAAAGCGTATTTGAGATTATGCCCTTTTTCCAGTACGCCGCCAACTCTGTCCTGTTCGTGGCGGGCATTCTCACCGTACAGATCATCACCGTCACCATGGCCGCCTATGCCCTGGCCAGGCTGAACTTCCGCGGCAAGGGCGCCGTTATCCCGCTGGTGATGGCCCAGAACATCATTCCCTCTGAGGTACTGCTGCTTTCCAACTACCTGACCCTGCGGGACCTGAACCTGCTGAACACCAGGCTCGGCGTCATGGTGGTGTCTTTCGCCTCTGCCATGGGAATTTTACTGCTCCGGCAAAGCTACAAGAGCATCCCCATGGCCCTGGAGGAAGCCGCCATTCTGGACGGCTGCAGCATTCCCCAAATGCTCCGGTATATTTACATTCCCTCCTGCAAGACAGCGTACCTTTCCTTTGCCATTGTCTCCATCAATTTCCACTGGAACAACTTCCTCTGGCCTATGATTGTGATAAACTCCCCGGAAAAGCGATCTCTGCCCCTTGGCCTGGCGCTTCTGACAAAAAGCAGCGCCGACGCAGGCCCCCAGTGGGCGGCGGTGGCGGCGGCTACCCTGCTTATTCTGCTGCCTCTGCTTGTTATCTTCCTTCTGTTCCAAAAGCAGTTCATCCGCAGCTTCGTCACCTCAGGGCTCAAATAACAGCGGCGGCCTGCTGGGGAAAAGGAGGGAGAACCCATGGTCAAGGTTTTTATTGTGGAGGACGAGCCACTTCTGCGGCAGGAGCTGAGCGTCACCGTCCCCTGGGCAGAGTTGGGCTGCGAGGTGGTGGGCCAGGCCGCCAACGGCCAGGAGGGCGAGCGGGAAATCCGGCGCCTGCGCCCGCAGCTTGTCATTACCGACGTGTGCATGCCTGTTTGGGACGGCCTGCAGATGATCCGGGCCCTGCAGGACATGCCGGACATGGAGTACATCATCATTTCCGCTTACAGTGAATTCGACTACGCCCGCGAGGCCATCGCCCTGCAGGTGCACCACTACATTCTCAAGCCCATTGACGACGAAGAACTATACGAAGCGGTGCGCGGCTGTGTGCAAAGCCTGCGGGAAAAGGCAGATTACAGCTACATGAAGGCCATGCAGTCTTCCCCCAGGCCCGAGCTTCTTCTTCCGCCCCAGGAGCAGGAGGGGGAAACCAGCTACCTGGACCGGATCGTACGCTACCTGCGGGAAAATTTTGCGCAGAATATTACGGTAAAGGATGCGGCCGAGGCCTTTTACGTGAGCGAAAGCTACATTTCCAAGCTGTTCCGGCAGAAGCTGCACACCTCCTTTCACGAATTCCTCACACAGCTTCGCATCCAAAAATCCATTTCCCTCCTGCGGGACCCTTCCTATAAAATCTACCAGGTGGCAGAGCAGGTGGGGTACCGGGACTACCGGTATTTTTGCAGTACCTTCAAGAAATATGTGGGGATTACCCCCATGCAGTTCCGTCAAAAAAAGAAATAAGGAGGCTTTTATGGCATATTCGATTTTTGCGCACCACGCCCACGTTTTCCCCAAAGAAGTCCGGGCGGACGGCACGGTGGACGAGCTTCTGCGGGTGATGGAACGCTGCGGCATAGACGCCGCCGTGTGCTTTGCCACCTTCCACAGCCAGCTTGGCCCCGGCGGGCCGGAGCCCAACCGGTGGCTGGCCGACCAGCTGAAGGCCCACCCGCAACTGTACGGCTTCGGCGTCATTGATTTTACAGCGGAAGATTTGGAGGACCAGGTAGAGCTCATTGCCGCGCTGGGCTTCCGCGGCATAAAAATCCACCCCGCCTTCCAGAAAATCCGCATCGACGGCGAAAGGGCCTGCCGTGTGTACGCAAAGGCCCAGGAGCTTGGCCTGTTCCTCTCCTTCCACAGCGGCATCCACTGGCACCGGATTGCCGACTACAACATGCTTCTGTTCGACGAGGTGGCCTTCCGCTTCCCCAGGCTGCGCTTCAGCATGGAGCACCTGGGCGGCTACTGCTTCTTCCAGGAGGGGCTGGCCGTACTGCAGAACAACCGCTCTGACCCCCGCCGCCTGTACGCCGGGCTCACCAGCGTGTTTGACCGGGGCGACAACCGGGCCTGGTACCTGAGCGACGACAGAATCAAAGACCTGCTGTGGCAGGACGGGGAGGACGGTTCTTTCTTCGGCCTGGATTTTCCTTACAACGGCGCGGAAAAGATCGCCTACGCCATTCAGCACGTAAAGGCCCTGGACATCCCCGAAAGCGCCAAGGAAAAAATCCTGGGCGGAAACCTTCGCCGCGCTTTGCAGCTGCCTTGACGGATCTCCACAAGTTTCTCAAAATTGTTACAATAAATTCATTGTACTTTTCCACATGCGCAGGTATAATAAAAGGTAGAAACGTATCCCCGGCGGCGGGGGCGCACCGCCCGGCGCGCTGAGGGAGGGGAAGGGTGGGGAAGTATTATGAAACGACAGATCGTCTGCGCCGCGCTGGCGCTTTGCCTGGCGGCCGGGGTTACAGCCTGCGGGAAAAAGGGGGAGCCCTCTCCCGATCCCTTTGCGCCGGCGGAGCCCAGCTCTTCGGCCTCCTCCGGCGGGGAAGGATTCTCCATTCCGCTTATTCCGGTCCCCATCATCCCGGAGGAAAAGGTGATGATGGCCCAGGTGGTAAACGTGCAGCAGGGCAGTACGCTGAACGTGCGGCAGGAGCCCAACACAAGCTCTGCCGTCATTGGCAGCGCGCTGCCAGGGCAGAAATTCGAGTACATAGAGGAAGGCAGCACCGAGGGCTGGCGGAAGATCCGCTTCAACAGCGTGGAGGGCTACATTTCCGCCGACTACTCCACCCTGGTGGAGGCGGAGGCGGCAGGCTGAAAAGGGCCTGCGTGACAGCACAAAAAACGGGCAGGCGGTCTTTGGCCGTCTGCCCGTTTCCTTTGTGAGAAAAAGCTTCACCCCTGCCGCTTACCACTGCAGGCTGTTGTCGCCCCACAGCTCGGGGCGGAAGCGGAGGCTGTCCTGCCCGGTAATGGGGCGGATCACCCGGCAGGGGTTCCCGGCGGCGAAGCTGTTGGCGGGAATATCCCTGGTGACCACGCTGCCCGCGCCGATGACGCACCCCTCGCCCACGGTGACGCCGGGGCACACCACCACGTTGGCCCCAAACCAGCAGTTGGCGCCGATGCGCACCGGCCTGGCCCAGCACATGCGCTTTTCCGAGCCGTCGCTGCCGTGCAGGCAGCGGCGTTCCTCCGGCAGCATGGGGTGCAGGGGCGTCACAATGGTCACGTTGGGGCCGAAGTTGCAGTCGTCCCCAATGGAAACGGGGGCGTCGTCCTGAATGGTCAGGTTGAAGTTGCCGAAGAACCGGACCCCTATGGAGGTGTGGACGCCGTAGTGGATGAAAATGGGCCCCTGGAAAAAGCTGCCCTCCCCCAGGGAGCCGAACAGCTCGCCCACAATGCGCTGCCGGGTTTCGGCTTCGTCCTCGAAGGTCCTGTTGTACTGGGTGCACAGGTTGTGGGCCCGCAGCTTGATGCGCCGCAGCTCCTGGTCGCCGGGGCAGAACAGCACGCCGGACAAAAGCCTTTCTTCTTCTCGCATAACATACCCTCCCCGCGCCCTGCCCGCCCGGGCCGCAGGCGCTATTTCATATATTTCCGGAAATTCCTTCTGGTTTTCCAGTAGCCCATTTGGGTTTTCAGATGCTTCAGGCCGCTGCCGCCGAAGAAGAGAATCACGTTGATGACCGACATGAGGATGGCCGCCCGGTCCGCCCAGCTTCCCAGCACCAGGCTCACCACAAAGAACAGCACGTCAACGGCGGCCAGGTACTTCACCTTGATGGGCAGGAAAAAGAACACCATAAGCTTGTAGTCCGGGTAAAAGGCGGCGAAGGCCAAAAACAGAGACAGGTTCAGGTAGCTGTTGCTGCCGTACCCGGAGAGAAGCGCCGCCGCAACGGCCCCCAAAGCGCCGGTGAAGTAAAACAGGTTGAACCGGAACACGCCCCACTGGGTTTCCAGGGCGCGGCCCAGCAGGCAGTAAAAATACAGGTTGAACAGGATCCACAGGGGGGAGGAGGCGGGCGGGATAAACAGGAAGGTGACGAGCCGCCACACCTGGCCCTGAAAGAGCATGGCCCGGTTAAGGCTGAGCAGCGACTGCAGCTGCGGGAACATCAGGCTGAAAATATAAACCAGCAGCATGCCGCCGGAGATAATGAACATCAGGTTGGGGATGGCCAGCCGCCTCCCCTTCCGTTCCAGGCGATCAATCCAATCCATCGTATTTCTCCTTTCTGTGGGCGCGGGGGCCCGTCCCCGCCTGCACGCGCGCCGGGGAAGAGAATTGGTCCTTTTATTATACTGCCCGGAAAAATATTTTGCAATGGATCCTATTGACTTTCCGAAACAGGCGCTGTATACTGAAAAGGCTTTCCTGCCGCTTGTTTTTCCAGGCACAATGCGGCATGGAACCGGCAGGCGGGGGCTTTTCCCCCTGGCCCGGCCCGGTACTGTTCACAAAACTTTTTCAATTTCAGCCATAGAAAGGAGGCAGGCAAGATGATCGCCCAGGTGTTCTACAACAGAAAGCATTCTTTTTCACTGCGCCGCTGCGCCGCTTTGCCTGCCAGACCCTGCTCCCCCGCCCTGTAACCTGCACTGCGGGGACGTTTGTGCGGATCCAGGCTTTTCAGCGCCTCCGGCCAGTGCCGGGGGCGCTTTTTTGCGCCCGCTGTGCGGGCGCGGTGTATTTGAGGAAGGAGGAATTTTGTGAATCCCAAAAAGAAAAAGGGCCATTTTTCCATGATTTGGCGGTTTCTGCGAAAGTACGTGTGGATTTTCGTCCTCACGCTGCTTTTCTCCATGCTGAACACCGTGTTCCAGTCCCTCACCCCGCAGGTGGTGCGGTACACGGTGGACTCGGTGCTGGGCGGCGAGCCCTTCCCAGAGGCCCTCACCCGCTTTGTGCCGGAGGAGGTTCTGCGGGCCCTGCCCCCCATGACGGCCCTGCTGCTGGCGGCGGGGGCTATCCTGCTTATTTCCGTGTGCTCGGGCCTGTGTACCTACGGCAGCCGCATGGGCACGGCCAAAGGGTCTGAGGGCTTTGTAAAATCCCTGCGGGACGCCCTGTTCCGCCACATTCAGCAGCTGCCCTACGCCTGGCACGTGAAGCACCAGACGGGCGAAATCATCCAGCGGTGCACCTCTGACGTGGAGGTGGTGCGCAACTTCGTCACCAACCAGATGCTGGAGGTGTTCCGCACCGTTTTCCTGGTGGCGTTCTCCCTGGCCATCATGTTCTCTATGAACTGGAAAATCTCGCTGGTGGCCGCGGGGTTCCTGCCCATTATTCTGCTGTACTCGGGCGTCTTTTATTCCAAAATCGCCAAGCGCTTCCTCATTGCCGACGAGGCGGAGGGGGAGCTTTCCTCCACCGTGCAGGAAAACCTCACCGGCGTGCGGGTGGTGCGCGCCTTCGGCCGGGAAAAGTACGAGGTGGAGCGGTTCGACAAAAAGAACCAGCGGTTTGCCGGGCTGTGGATCCGCCTGGGGAAGCTGATGAGCGTGTACTGGGGCGTGGGCGACCTGAGCACCGGCCTGCAGATTCTCACCGTCATGTGCCTGGGCGTGTGGGCGGCGGTGAACGGGGAGATTACCCTGGGGGAATTTCTGGCCTTCGTCTCCTACAATTCCTCGCTGGTGTGGCCTGTGCGCGGCCTGGGGCGCATTCTTTCCGAAATGAGCAAGGCCGGGGTTTCCATCAGCCGCCTGTCGTACATTCTGGACTCTGAGCCGGAGCAGGACCCCCCCAACGCGCAGCAGCCCCCCATGGACCGGGACATTGTGTTCGACCATGTAACCTTTTCCTACGAGGGGCAGCCGGTGCTCAAAGACATCAGCTTCACCATTCCCGCCGGCAAAACCTTTGCCGTGCTGGGGGGCACGGGCAGCGGCAAGTCCACCATGATGCACCTGGTCAACCGGCTGTACGACCTGCCCCCGGACTGCGGCCGCATCACCATAGGCGGGGTAGACCTGCGCGACGTCAGCCGGCCGTACCTGCGGCGGAACGTGGGCATGGTGCTGCAGGAGCCCTTCCTCTTTTCCCGCACCATACGGGAAAACATTGCGGCGGTGCGCCCCGGCGCCACCATGGAGGAGGTGCGGGGCGCCGCCGGAACCGCCCATGTGGACGACGCCATTCTGGAATTTGCCGAGGGCTACGACACCATTGTGGGCGAGCGGGGCGTGACCCTTTCCGGCGGGCAGAAGCAGCGGGTGGCCATTGCCCGCACCCTCATGCAGGACGCCCCCATCCTGATTTTTGACGACTCCCTCTCCGCAGTGGACGCGGAGACCGACGCGCAGATCCGCGCCTCCCTGCACAGCGCCAAGGGCAGCGCCACCGTCATCCTCATCTCCCACCGGATCAACACCCTCATGCAGGCGGATCAGATCCTGGTGCTGGACAAGGGCCGGGTGGCAGAGCTGGGCACCCATGAGGAGCTGCTGCAGCACAACGGGATTTACCGGGAAATTTACGATATCCAGATGAGCAGCGCCGACCGCGCCGCCCTGGAGGAATGACAGAAGGAGGGACTTTACCCCATGGCTATGGGCCGCGACGATCAAGAATATACCAAATCCTTTGAATGGGCCGCCTGGAAAAAGCTGTTCCCCTTCCTGCGCCCCTACAAAAAGACTCTGCTGCTGGTGCTGGCGTTCAACCTGTTCTGCGCCGCGGTGGACATTGCCCTGCCCCTGTTCCAGCGGTACGCCATTGACAACTTCATTGAACAGCGCACCCTGGCGGGCCTTCCCCTGTTCGCGCTGGTGTACGCGGCGGTCATCACCGCCCAGACCCTGGCCACCATTGTGTTCGCCCGGGGCGCCATGCGGCTTGAGATGAACCTGGGCAAAGACATGAAGCGGGCCTGCTTTGTACACCTGCAGACCCTTTCGCTGTCGTACTACAACGTGACGCCGGTGGGGTACCTGCTTTCCCGCATTATGAGCGACACCAACCGCATTGCCAGCATGCTGGCCTGGAACGTGTTCGACGTGCTGTGGGCCCTTTCCTACGTGCTGGGGGTGTTCGTGGCCATGTTCCTGCTGAACCCGGGGCTGGCGGTGGCCGTCATCCTTATTGTGCCGGTCATCGCCCTGCTCACCTCCTGGTTTCAGGAGAGGATTCTGAAATGGAACCGGCGGGTGCGGAAGATGAATTCCCGCATTACCAGCGCCTACAACGAGGGGATTATGGGGGCGCGCACCTCGAAAACCCTGGTGATTGAAGAGCAGAACAGCCGGGAATTTGAAGAGGTCACCCAGGACATGAAGGCCGCCTCGGTGCGGGCGGCGCGGCTCAGCGCCGTGTACATTCCCCTGGTCATGTTCTTCAGTTCGCTCACCACGGCCATTGTGCTGGCCCGGGGCGGCTCTATGGTGCTTTCCGGCACCCTGCTCATCGGCACCCTTTCCGCCTTCACCTCCTACGCGGTGGGCGTGTTCGAGCCCATTCAGCAGATTGCCCGCAACATTGCGGACATTCTCTCGCTGCAGGCCAACATCGAGCGCGTCATGGGCCTGCTGGAGCAGGAGCCCCTCGTTCAGGACACGCCCCAGGTGGTGGAAAAGTACGGCACCGTGTTTGAGCCCAAGCGGGAAAACTGGGAACCGATCCGGGGCGACATTGAATTCCAGGACGTAAGCTTCCGCTACCCGGACGGGAACGAGGACGTGCTGAGCCACTTCAACCTGAAAATCCCCGCCGGTTCCACCGTGGCCATTGTGGGTGAGACGGGGGCGGGCAAAAGCACCCTGGTGAACCTGGCCTGCCGCTTCTTCGAGCCCACCGCTGGGCGCATCCTCATTGACGGCCGGGATTACCGGGAGCGCAGCCAGCTTTGGCTGCACAGCAGCATCGGCTATGTGCTGCAGAGCCCCCACCTGTTTTCCGGCACGGTGATGGAGAACATCCGCTACGGCAAACTGGACGCCACCGACCAGGAGGTAATGGCCGCGGCGGAGGCCGTCTCTGCCGACCAGGTGGCCGCCAAGCTGGAAAACGGCTACCAGAGCAGCGTAGGCGAGGGCGGCGACCGGCTTTCCACCGGGGAAAAGCAGCTCATCTCCTTTGCGCGCGCCGTGCTGGCCGACCCGCGGATCTTTGTGCTGGACGAAGCCACCTCCTCCATCGACACCCAGACGGAACAGCTCATCCAGCAGGCCACAGAGCGCCTTCTGCACGGCCGCACCTCCTTCCTCATTGCCCACCGGCTTTCCACCATCCGCCAGGCGGACATGATCCTGGTGGTGCGGGACGGGAAGATTGTGGAGCAGGGCACCCACGACCAGCTGCTGCGGCAAAAGGGCTACTACCACGACCTGTACCGCCGCCAGTTTGAGGAGGAAGCCTCGGCCCGCCTGCTCCGCAGCACGCAGGCGGCGGGATGAGGCTGTTTTGTCAGTTGTAAAAGCTGCCAAAAAGCAAAAGTATAAAGTTTTGATCAAACTTTTTCAAAA
>DVMK01000163.1 GCA_018715025.1 Candidatus Caccousia avistercoris | reverse complement strand
GGAGGAGGGCAAGGCGGCGGTCAGCCTGCAGCCCGGAACAGTAATTACCATTCCTCCTGAGGTAAAGCACTGGCATGGCGCCAAGAAAGACAGCTGGTTCTCTCACATTGCGGTGGAAGTGCCGGGGACGGAAACCTCCAATGAATGGCTGGAACCGGTAGACGATGCGCTGTATAACAGTCTGACTTAATAAGGCAGGGAGGTTTTCCGAATGAGAAGCTACCATGAAACCGATCCGGAATTTGCAGAACGGCTGGAACATTTTGCTTTCGACGAGGTGATCCACGAGGAAGGGCAGCAGCTGGAGCCTGTTACAAGGCATTTGGCAATTTTAGCTGCGCTGCTGGGCTGTCAGGGGCTGGAAGAATTCCGGCTGGCCCTGCCTCGGGCGCTGGACGAGGGACTGACCCCGGTTATGGCAAAGGAAACGGTTTACCAGGCAGTGGATTACCTGGGGATAGGAAGGGTACGCCCCTTCCTGGATGCCACCAATGAAATTCTGGCGGCCCGCGGGGTAACGCTCCCTCTGGAGGGGCAGGCAACCACCACCATGGAAACCCGGCTGGAACAGGGCGTTCAGGCCCAGGTGGAGATTTTCGGGGAAGGGATGCGGGAGGCCTGGAAAAACGGCCACATCAACCGCTGGCTGGCCGCCAACTGCTTCGGGGACTACTACACCAGAACCGGCCTTACCCTGGCCCAGCGGGAGATGATCACCTTCTGCTTCCTGGCGGCCCAGGGCGGCTGTGAACCGCAGCTTACCGCCCACGCAGGGGGGAATATGAACCTTGGAAACGACGAGGGGTTTCTGGTACGGGTGGTGTCCCAGTGCCTGCCCTACATTGGGTACCCCCGCAGTCTGAACGCCATTTCCTGCGTCCGCAGGGCGGCGGAGTCGAGAGCATAATAAGAGATTGTCTGCCGGTACAGAACGGGGGCGGGATTTTTCCCGCCCTCGTTTTTCGTTTTGCCGCATCGGCTTTAGCGCCGGGCGCAGGAATTTTGCCGCACGGGAGGGGCTTCTCAGGGCATGAACGGCCGCATTGTGCGAAGCGGGGGAGGATGGCCCCCTTTTTGTCGAAGAAACTTTCTTGACAAAGGGAATGAATGGTTTTATAATTTGTTAGGCAAACTAATTATTTTGAGATTTTGAGGAGAAGGGGACGCTGCTATGAACCCTTTGGAACAGGAACTGAATGAGCTTCTTGTACAAGCATATCGTTCCATTGAGCAGATAGAGGAGCAGATGCTGCAGGCTTCTGAGCATTTGAACCTTACCATCAGCGAAATTCATCTTCTGGAAGCGGTAGGGGAAAGGCGGCAGGACACAGAGGGAAAAACCATCGGAGAAATCTCGGAATGCCTGGGCATCAGCCCGCCTTCTGTCACCGCGGCCATTAACAAGCTTGTCAAAAAAGGGTATGTGGAAAAGAAAAAAAGCACGGTGGACGGGCGGCTCGTCCATGTCACCCTCACCAAGGAGGGACACCGGGCGAACACCGCGCACCGCTATTTCCATACCCGCATGGTTCGTTCCGTCACCTCTTCCCTCAGCAGGGAAGAGCAGGAGTCCATGCTGAAGGGGATGCGGAAACTGAATTGTTTTTTTGAGCAAAATTTACACAAGAGCGAGGAGAAAGCATGAGTTTTCAAATTCTGGGAACCGGCAGCGCGCTGCCGGCATGCAAAAAGACCAACGAGGATCTTTCCCAGCTGGTAGACACCAGCGACGAGTGGATTGTCACCAGAACCGGTATTCGGGAACGTCCCATTCTCACCACAGAGATGGTCACGGATATTGCCGTGGAGGCGGCAAGGAACGCGCTGGAAAACAGCGGCCTTACGCCGGCGGATTTGGATTACATTGTCTGCCCCACCCTGGGCGGCGATTACCTGACCCCCAGCCTGGCCTGCGTGGTACAGAAGGAGCTGGGTGCCTCTTGCCCGGCGGTGGATGTGAACGGCGCGTGCAGCGGTTTCCTCTATGCGCTGGATGTGGCGGATGGCATTTTTGCCAGAAAGAAAGCCCGCCACGTGCTTGTGCTGGCCGCAGAGCGCCTGAGCCGTATTCTGGACTGGAGCGACCGCAGCACCTGCGTGCTGTTCGGCGATGCCTCGGCCGCCGTTGTACTGGGCGAGGGGGACGCCCTTCGCTTTTTGGAGGTGGGGGCCAAGGGCAACCTGTGCCTGGCTTCCCCGCTCATCATCAACAACTGCCCTTACACCGCCGCCGACACAAGAAAGCCCGGCCTGCTGATGAAAAACCGGGAGGTATACACCTTTGCGGTGGGCGCCATCTGCGACGGGCTGAAAAAAGCGGAGGAAGCCACCGGAATTCCCATGGAAGAAACCGATTATTTCTTCCTCCACCAGGCGAATCTGCGCATCATTGAAACGGCCCGGAAAAAGCTGGGGCTGCCGGAGGAAAAATTCCCTGTGAATATTCACAAGTACGGCAACACCTCCTCCGCCAGCATTCCCCTGCTGCTGGATGAATGGAACCGTTCCGGAAGGCTGAAAAAGGGCCAGAAGCTGGTATTCTGCGCTTTCGGCGCAGGCCTCACCACCGGCACGGCGGCCATTGAGTGGACAAAATAACGCCGAACGGCTTTCCGCGCAGGCGGCCCGCCGTCTTACCTGTGAAACA
>DVMK01000162.1 GCA_018715025.1 Candidatus Caccousia avistercoris | reverse complement strand
CATCATTTCTTTCCTCCCGACAGAAAATTCCTCTTATTTCTCATTTGAGACAAAAACAAGAGTTTTTTGTTAAAGTTTTAACATTAGAAATATTATACCATTTGCAGGGGGCAAATTCAAGAAAAACTGGCAGGAAATTTATGCTGAAAAAAGGTGTCCCCTCTGGGCTATTTCCATAAGAAAACAGCAAATCCCGTCAGAGATTTGCTGCTTCAAAAGAAATATGAAATTTTCCGGTGTGTTTTCTACCCGCAGAAAGCTGCGGCAGGCCAACCAGCCTGTCCGCATCAAGGACGCTTACGCCTCCTCCAGATCGTTGGAAATGCGGAGCTTGTCGAAAATGTAGAACAAAAGGCCCATGATCATGCCCACGATGCAGGCCAGCACCATGCCCTTCAGCTGAATGTCGCCGATGTTCACCGTAATGCCGGAAAGGCCGGTGACAAACACCACAGCGGTGAGGGCCTGGTTGCGGGCGCGGTCAAAGTCCACCTTGGAGTCCACCAGGATCCGCAGGCCGGAGACGCCGATCATGCCGTAGAGCAGGAAGGAGATGCCGCCGATGACCGGGCCGGGGATGGAGGAGATCAGGGCGGAGAATTTGCCGATGAAGCCGCACACCACCGACAGAACGGCCGCGCCGCCGATGACCCACACGCTGTACACCTTCGTCATGGCCATAACGCCGATGTTCTCGCCGTAGGTGGTGGTGGGCACCGCGCCAATGAGGCCGGAAACGGCGGTGGAAATGTTGTCGCCCAGCAGGGAACGGTGCAGGCCGGGATCCTTCAGCAGGTCGCGGCCCACAATCTTGCTGGTGACAATCTGGTGGCCGATGTGCTCGGAAGCGATGATGAGCAGCACCGGGATCATGGTGAGAATGGAGTTGACCTCAAATTTGGCCATTTGGAAATGGGGCAGCGAGAACAGGCTGGCGCTGTTCACGGCGGTGAAATCCACCAGGCTCAGAATGGCCGCCAGCACATAGCCGGTCACAATGGCGATGAGCACCGGAATTACGCTGAGGAACTTCCGGAAAAGGATGGAGCCGAACACCGCAACGCCCAGGGTGACGAGGAACACCGCGGCGGCGCGGGGGTCAACCGACTGGCCCGCCTCCGGCAGCATGCCGCCGGTGCTGGCGGCGGTGCCTGCCAGCTCCAGGCCGATGAGCGCCACAATGGGGCCCATGGCCGCGGGCGGCAGCACCACGTCAATCCAGCGGGAACCAAACTTGTAAATGATGGCCGCCAGCACACAGCCCAGCAGGCCTACCACCACAAAGCCGCCCTGCGCGTAGGCGAAGGCGTCCATGTGCTGGGCCATCTGCTCTGCCGTAGGGTTCGAGAAGGTGGGGTCGGCGTAGGGCGAGCCGTGCTGCGCCATGACCAGAAGGGCCGGGGCAATGAAGGCAAAGCTGGAACCCAGGTACGCGGGGGCCTTGCCCTTGGTGATAAAAATGAAAAACAGCGTTCCCAGGCCGTTCATGAGCAGCACCACGGCCGGGTCAATGTGGAACAGGGTGGGCACCAGAACAGAAGCGCCGAACATGGCGAACATGTGCTGAATGCTCAGGGGGATGGCCAGCTTCAGGGGCGGGCGTTCGTTTACTTGGATGATTTTCTTTGACATAACTCTCCTCTTTTCCTCCGTTTATTGTGCAAACAGGGGGCCTGGCATACCTGGCCACCCTGAAACCCTCAGAGGCAGAAGCGCCGTACAGGGCCGGGGAAAAGGAGCGCCGGCCGGTGCGGAGAAACCGGAAGCGCCCTTTTCCCCAGCCCGGCGCGCCGCCTTTGCCTGCAGAAGGGAAAAGCCGCAGGGAAAAACTCAAAAAAAAAGCCCATCCGGTGCGGAAATCCGCACCGAAGTGAGCTTCTCTATCCAATTTTATTTCCTCTTGAAGGCCGATTTCGGCATATTGCAGATGGGGCACACCCAATCTGCGGGAAGCTCTTCAAAAGAGACAACGGGATCGTTGTAAATATAGCCGCAAACCGTGCAGACCCACTCCTCGCCGTCGCTGCCGTCCTCCACAGGCGGGGCCGCCTGGTAGGTGGGGGCGTTCTTGGGAGCCGATCCCTTAATTACCTTGTGGTAGTAGTCATACGTCATGGGCTTGCCCTTGGCGGTGTCGCTGCCGGCGATGACCTCGCCGATGAACACCGTATGGGTGGGGGTGTCTACGCTGGTAATCACCTTGCACAAAAACCAGCAGCAGGTATTTTCCTTGATCACCGGCACGCCCTCGGCCAGCACCCGGTGGCGCACATTGGCCAGCTTGTCGGTGTCGCGGCCGGAGTTAAAGCCCAGCGCGCCGATGATGGTGCCGGGGGTGTCCTCAGAAAGGACAGAAACGGTAAACAGGCCGGTTTTGGCAATGCAGTCGTAGCTGTAGTTGTTGCGGCTCATGCTGACCGCCAGGGTATTCGGGGTGTTTGTCACCTGGAACACCGTATTCACAATGCAGGCAGAGGGCTTTTCCTCCCCCTTTACGCCAATGGCGTACATGCCGTAGGATATATTAAAAAGCATCTCATCCTTCAAACCGATGCACCTCCATCAAAAAAATCTGCCCAGCTGCTCTCACTGGTATTCACAGCATATTATCATTATCATACCATTTTTGCGAAAAACTTACAAGAGAGAAATCCGGAAGATATTCACAAATTTTTCCCCTTGATTCTCTCCCAATAGGCCCGGAAGCCCTGTTCCGTCTTGTTTTGCCCCCACTGGTAATAGCGGGCGCCCTGCACCAGGTCTGGCAGGTACTGCTGCTCTACCCAGCTGTTGGGGAAGTCGTGGGGATATTTATAGAACTGGCCCTTATGAGGATTGTCGGCCCCGTCGTAATGCTTATTCTGCAGGCAGCGCGGGATGCGCCCCACCTTTCCGGCCTTCACGTCCTCCATGGCCTTCATGACCGCGTTGTGGGCGGAGTTGGACTTGGGGCTGATGGCCACCAGCACCACGGCGTCTGCCAGGGGAAGGCTGGCCTCGGGCAGGCCCACCTGCATGGCCGCGTCCACCGCCGCCTTCACAATGGGGATAATCTGCGGGTAGGCCAGGCCCACGTCCTCGCAGGCACACACCATCAGGCGGCGGCACACCGAGGGCAGGTCCCCGGCAGAGAGAAGCCGGGCCAAATAATACACGGCGGCGTCCGGGTCAGAGCCCCGCATGGATTTTTGAAAGGCGGAAATCAGGTCGTAGTGCTCGTCCCCGTCCTTGTCGTAGCGCATGGCGCTGCGCTGGGTCAGGTCCCCGGCGTTTTCCAGGGTAACCCGGCGCACCCCCTCCGCCGTCACCTCGCTGGCCAGCAGGCACAGCTCCACCGCGTTCATGGCCTTGCGAACGTCCCCGCCGCAGGCGGAGGCAATCCGCTCCTCCACCCCCTCCTCCAGCTCCAGAGGCTCGCCGGCCTCCTCCTGCAGAAGGGCGAACGCCCTGCGCACCGCCCGCAGCACCTCCTCCGGCTCTACCGGGCGGAATTCAAACACCGTGGAACGGCTCAGAATGGCGTTATACACATAAAAGTACGGATTTTCTGTGGTAGAGGCAATGAGGGTGATGCTTCCGTTTTCCAGAAATTCCAGCAGGGTCTGCTGCTGCTTTTTATTGAAATACTGGATTTCGTCCAGGTACAGCAGCACGCCGTTCACCGCGTCCAGGGTGTCCAGCTTGGCCACAACCTCGCGGATGTCGGCGGTGGAGGCGGTGGTGCCGTTCAGCTTGCAAAGCTTTCGTTTCGTCTGCCTGGCAATGAGGGCCGCCAGGGTGGTTTTTCCAACCCCAGGCGGGCCGTAAAATACCATATTGGGAATTTCCCCGGATTCAATGATGCGCCGCAGCGCCTTCCCCGGCGCCAGAAGGTGGCGCTGCCCTACAATGTCGTCCAGCGACTGCGGGCGGATCCGATCCGCCAAAGGGGAACCCATGGCTCCCTCCCCCTTTCCTGTTTTCCGCCGGGGCGCGTCCCCGCCCCGGCGAAGGGCGCAGGGGCAAAAAACAGGCCGGCGGCTGTGCGCCGGCGGCCTGTGAACCCTCTGCTTCCCAGCTTATTTCTGTTCCGTATGGTCTCCGCCGTCCTCAGCGGAGGGCGTTTCTTCCTCGGGAAATTCCTCCAGCTTTTTGCCGCATTTGCTGCAGTAAATGGCGGTCTGGGGATTTTCCTCGCCGCAGTTTTTGCAGATGGTGCGGTTGCGTATGGCAGAGATCTGCTCGTTCACCGCATCCAGCTGCTCGTACAGGTCGTCAATAGCGCCCACGCACTCCTTCACCAGGTCTGCGGCGTCGTTGCCAGTTTTTTGGGCGTCGTACACCATCCGGCCCAGAGATTCATACCTCTTGGAGATCTCACTGTTCAGCTGCGCCGCACTGATGCGGAGCTTGGAAATATCTACTAATTTTCCCGCGGTTTTCCCCACTACCGTCACGGCAGATTTGGCGTTCACCGCTACATCTTCCAAAAGTCCCATTTCGATACACTCTCCTTTTCCTTCGCCCGCATCTGCGGTGGGCGGCCGTCCGCCTCCGCCCTGCAGCCTTTCTACTGGCATTATAACATCATCCGCAGGGAAAAACAAGGCGCATTTGCAAACAGGACGGTTTTCTTCGCTTCTCAGCCCAAAAATTCGTGCAGAATGGATTTTTCCGGCACACAGGAAGAGGGCAGCGGGGTGAAGCCCGCCACCGCTTCCCGCAGGCGGCAGGCCTCGCCCCAGTGAGGGCTGGAGGAGGGCACCTGCGCCAGCAGCGCCAGGGCTTCGCCCCGCAGGACGCAGCCCTCGTAGGCCAGAAAGGTGTTGATGGTGAGATCCGCCGAAGGGCGGAAGGGCTTGATGTACTGGTATTCCCCCCGCATGACAGAGGGCCACATGTCCAGCGTGCGCTCTGCCGTACAGGCGCGGAACCTGGCGTCGCGCACCAGGCGGCGCACCAGGCGCATGTCGTTGGGGCCCAGCAGGGGGCGTCCCCCCTCCCCTTCCACCCCCTGCTTCACGCTCAGGTACGCATGCAGCAGCTTCCCCCGGGGCAGCCCCTGGGAAAGGATGGGGTTCAGGGCGTGAAGCCCCTCCAGAATTACCAGGGAATGGGGCGGCAGCTCCACCCGCCTTTTTTCCGCTTTGGGCCGGTGAGAGGCAAAGTCAAACACCGGCATGCAGCAGGAGCGGGTCTCCATCAGGGACAAAAGGCACTCTTTGATCTGCGGCACGTCCAGGGCGTACACAGACTCAAAATCCGGCCTGCCGTCCTCCAGGCGGGGGGAGTCCGCCTCGCTGAGGTAAAAATCGTCCAGGGAAATCACCTGCGAGCTGACCCCCTCCTGCCGCAAGGCTTCTGAGAGAAGGTGGGCGGTGGTGGTTTTCCCGCTGGCAGAAGGGCCTGCCAGCAGCACTACGCCGCAGTCCCCCGTGCGCCCGGCGGCCCGCGCCGCCACCTGCCGCAGCTGGCTTTGGTAGGCCTGCTCTGAGTCCCTGGCGAAGGCCTGCGGATCCTCCCCGGCGCGGCGGTTAATGGCCTCCAGTGTGTTGTTGTAGTGAATGTACTGACTTTCCAAACGTATCATAGATCTCCTTCACCCGATCTTTTCTCGCCAGCACCTCCTGGAACCGGCTGATATATTCATACGGATATTTGAAGTTAAAAATGCGTTCCAGGCAGTCTGTTCCAGGCTCTTTCACTTTGGTGGAGGCCCCCGCCCCGCAGGCCAGGATCGTGTGAGTCTCATCCATGATATACACATTGTAGGGGCTTTCCCGCCCCGGCCTGCACCAGCCCACGTTCTCAAGGTTGCCCACCATGCGGCTCTGCCGGTACAGGTAGTAGGGCTGGTACCCCGCCCCGGTCAGGCGGGCGGCGGCATAGTCCAGCATGGCGGCGGCGTCCCGCTCCTCCTGCTCCCGGCTTTCCCCCTCCTGAAAAATCTGCGCCGAGCGCTTCAGGGAAAGGGTGTGCACCGTGATGCTCTCAGGCGAAAGGGCCAAAACCCCGTCCAGAGTCTGGCGGAACCCGGGCGCCGTGTCGCCGGGCAGGCCCGCAATCAGATCCATATTGATGTTGTCCATGCCGCAGGCGCGGGCCAAACGGAAGGCCTCCAGGGTCTGGGCGGTGGTGTGCCGCCGCCCGATGCGCCGCAGCACATCGTCGCTGAGGGTCTGGGGATTGATGCTGATGCGGGTGACGCCCCCCTCCCGCAGGGCCAGCAGCTTTTCCTCCGTAATGGTGTCGGGGCGGCCGGCCTCCACCGTCAGCTCCCGGCTGTGAGAAAGGTCAAATTCCCCCCGCACCACCGCCAGCAGGCGGGCAAGCTGAGCGGCGGAAAGGGTGGTGGGCGTGCCGCCGCCGAAATACACCGACTCCACGCGCAGGCCGCACCGGCGCACCACCTGCGCCGTGTGCTCCAGCTCACGGCACAGAAGCTCCACGTACTGCGGCACCAGCTTCACCGTCTTTTCCACCGAGGAGGAGACGAAGGAGCAGTAGGCGCAACGGGTAGGGCAGAAGGGAATGGACACGTACAGGCTGCAGGAATCCCCACGGCTGCGGGCCAGAAGGGGCCCCTCGTGCGCCATGGTAGCCTGGCTGAGGGCCAGCTTTTCCGGCGAAACCAGGTAATCCTCCCGGAACCGGCGGGCAGCCTCCTCCTCCCCATACTTTTCCGAGAGGGAGCGGAGAAATTTTACCGGGCGCACCCCGGTGAGGATTCCCCACTGGGGCCGTATTCCCCGCGCCGAAGAGAGAAGGCCGAACAGCAGCACGGCCAGGCGGCGTTCCAGCTCCTGGGGCGTGGCGCCGCATGGGGCCGTTTCCTCCGCCCTTTCCCGAAAGTTTTCCAGCCAAACCTCTGCCGAGAGGGAATCTCCCCCCTCCCCCGGCTCCCGCATCACCAGGGCGGAGCCCGGCCCGGGCAGCGTGCGGCTGTTCTCTTCCACCTCAATCCGCTCCTGGTGAAAAAACAGCCGGCAGATATTTTCCATCTCGTAGTGAAATCCATGACCGTACAGCAGCAGTTTCAAAGCGTTCCGCCTTTCTTTATTGCAGGTAGGGGTTGTAGCGGCGTTCCGCCTCCAGGGTGGTGGCATCCCCATGGCCGGGGTACACCTGGTAGTCGCCGGGAAGGGCGGCCAGGCGGCGCACCGAAGCCAGCAGGGTCGCCCCGTTCCCGGTGGGGAAGTCTGTGCGGCCTACGCTGTACTGAAACAGGGTGTCGCCGGAAAGCAGGTCCCTGCCAATCAGGTAGCACCGGCTTCCCGCCGTGTGCCCCGGGGTGTGGAGCACCTGAAAGCGGAGGCTGCCGATGGAAAGGGGGCCTTCCCCCCTTACCAGCACGTCTGCCGCAAAGGGGCGCAGCTGCTCCCCGGGCAGCATGCCCATCAGGTTCAGGGAAGCGTCGGCGGGGAAGCCGGCCTCCTCCTCCGGCAGGTAAACGGGCGCGCCGGTGAGCCGCTTCAGCTGGGCCACGCCCATGATATGGTCAAAATGGCAATGGGTGAGCAAAATGCCCTTCACATTTTCTTTCCCCACCAGCTCTGCCTGGCGCACCAGCGCCGGGGAAAACCCGCCCGGATCCACCACCACGGCGTCGCCGGTTTCCGTGTCCCGCACAAAATAGCAATTGGTCATAAGCGGGCCCAGGGGAAGCCCGGTGATCTCTGTCATATAAATCCCTCCTACGGTATGGAACGAATCAGGGGCGGCGCACCGAGAGAATCCCGTCGATGCGGGAAAGCCTGTCGATGATGCTCTGCAGATGATCCCGCCCGTTGATGGTGATGGAAACGCTGATGACGGCGCAGCCGTCCTTCGTTTCACGGGAGTTCAGGGTGTGAATGGAGATGTGCATGTTGAACAGCTGCTGGGTCACGTCGGCCAGCAGGCCGGAGCGGTCGTTGGCCAGGATTTCCAGCGTGGTTTTGAATTCTTCCTTCACCTCGCCCACCCAGTGGGCGCTGATCCACCGCTCCGGCTCGGCGGCCGTCTTCAAATCCTTCGGCACGTTGGAGCAGCTTCTCTTGTGAATGGAAACGCCGAAGCCTCTGGTGATAAAGCCGATGATCTCGTCGCCGGGAAGGGGGCTGCAGCAGCGGGAAAACTTGATGAGGCAGTTGTCCATGCCGTCCACCACCACGCCGCTGGCGGGCTTTTTCCCCTGGGGGGAGGGCTTGGGCGGCGCAAGCTCACGGGGGGCCTGCTGCCGGCGGGACTTCATGTAGTCCTCCTTCACCTTTGGCATCAGCTTCCAAAGCTGAATGCCGCCGTAGCCAATGGCCGAGTACACGTCGTCCGCGTTCTGGCAGTTCTGCCTGCGGCCGATGTTTTCCAGAAAGGCGGCCATTTCCTCGTCGGTAAACTCAATGTTGGCCCGCTTCAGCTCCCGCTCCAGCTCGGCCTTGCCCTCCACAATGTTTTCTTCCCGTTTTTCCCGCTTGAACCACTGGCGGATCTTGTTCCTGGCCTCGCTTGTTTTCACAATTTTCAGCCAGTCGCGGCTGGGGCCCTTCCCCACCTCCTTGGTGGTGAGAATCTCCACAATCTCGCCGGTTTTCACCTTGTAATCGATGGGTACGATGCGCTTGTCCACCTTGGCGCCGATCATCCGGTTGCCAACGGCGCTGTGAATGGCGTAGGCGAAATCTATGACGGTGGAACCGGCCGGCAGGCTGATCACCTCGCCCTTGGGGGTGAACACAAAGACCTCCTCCGGGGAAAGGTCGGACTTGATGGTGCGGATCAGGTCGGTGGCGTCGCCGCTGTCCTTCTGATTTTCCAGCATCTGGCGAATCCAGACCAGCCGCTTTTCCAGGGAGTCGCCGCCGCCGGAAATGCCCAGCTTGTACTTCCAGTGGGCCGCGATGCCGTACTCTGCGGTGTGATGCATCTCCCAGGTGCGGATCTGCACCTCAAAGGGGATGCCCTCCTTGCCGATCACGGTGGTGTGCAGGGACTGGTACATATTGGGCTTTGGGGTGGAGATATAGTCCTTGAACCGGTTGGGCAGCGGGCGGAACATGTCGTGCACAATGCCCAGCACGTTGTAGCAGTCCTCCACCGTGTCCACAATGACACGCACGGCGTAAATATCATAAATTTCATCCATATTTTTCCCCTGGATGAACATTTTCCGGTAAATGCTGTTGATGCTCTTCACCCGGCCACTCAGGTACACGTTGGGGATGATGGGGGCCACCCGTTCCTTGATGCGGGCCATAGTCAGCTCGATAAAGGAACGGCGCTCCTCGCTGCGCAGGGCCAGGCCGTGCTCAATCTCCTGGTAGGCCACCGGGTCCAGGTAGCGGAGGGAACGGTCCTCCAGCTCCTCTTTGACGGCCCGGATGCCCAGCCGGTGGGCGATGGGGGCGTACACCTCCATATTTTCCAGGGCCTTGTCCCGCTGCTTCTGGGGCTTCCAGTAGGCGGCGGTGCGCATATTGTGCAGGCGGTCTGCCAATTTGATGATAATCACCCGGATATCCTCCGCCATGGCGATGAGCATTTTCCGGATGTTTTCCGCCTGCTGCTCCTCCCGGGAGGAATAGGGGATGCGGCCCAGCTTGGTGACGCCGTCAATCAGCCCGGCAATTTCAGCGCCGAACTGCTTTTTCACCTGCTCCAGGGTGACGGGGGTGTCCTCCACCACGTCGTGAAGAAGGCCGGCCGCCACAGACTCCGTATCCATGCCAAGCTCCACCAGAATGCAGGCCACCGCCAGAGGATGGGAGATGTACGGCGCGCCGGAAAGGCGCCTCTGGTCGTGATGCTGAGACTCTGCCAGCTGGTACGCCTTGTCGACAATCCCCAGGCTGTACTCATGCTCAGAGGCGCGGATAAGGCCCAGCAGATCCTCATAGGTTTTCAGTTCCTCCGGCTTTTCCGGGACCACCAGCGCGTCCTCCCGGCGGGGCACCACAGCCGCCGGGCTGTTTTCTCCCTTCCGGGCGTCAAGCACCTTTCCGCCCTGCTGTTGTTCCGCCATTTACGCTCCCTCCCCTCGTTCTGCAGCGGAAATCCGGCGCAGAATATTGGAATCGAACAAATTCACCTTCCCGGCGGCCGGCAGCAGCACAGCCCGGCAAAAATCGCCGGAAAACTCCGCCCGCACCAGGGAATGCTCCGCCAGCACCTCCAGGCACAGCAGGATTTTGCCCAGGGGCAGCCGCCCGCCCAGGCGAAGCCACAGGCATTCCGCCCCGCCGGAAAAGCCGTTCCCTTCCCGAAGGAACCGGTACACCAGGGCAAAATCCTCCCGGCTTGGAAGAAGGGCCTGCCGGGCCTGGGGGGAAAGGCGGCCGCCCAGGCGGGCCGTTTCCCAGGCGGCGCGGCTTTCCAACAGGGCCTTTTCGTCCACGCCCGCGGGGCGCAGCTCTTTCACGCTGACAGAAAGGCTGGGCGCCCCCAGGTACTCCCGTTCCTCCAGGGTAAGGGCCAGGTCCAGCAGATCCCCGGGGCGGTAAGCGAATTCCTCCAGGGTGGTGCCGAACCGCATGCACCGTATGGAATAGCCGTCCTTTTTCACAGTGAGCCGCAGGTGCCTGCCGCCGCCCACCGGGGTAACGTCCGCCAGGGCGGCCCCAAACAGGCCGAACAGGGGCGGCGGGTTCCCGGTGCCGTAGGGCTCCAGCAGGGCCATGGCGCGGGGAACCTCCAGCGTCAGCTCCCCCGGGGCCAGGGGGCAGTCAACGGCAAGCTGGGGGAACACCGGGGCGCGGGCAGCCGCCCATTGATTGACGGCCTGCCGGAAGCGGCCCACGTTCTCTGTTGGCAGGCTGAGCCCGGCCGCCATGGGGTGGCCGCCAAACCGGGTGAGCAGGCCTTCACAGGAAAGCACCGCCTCAAACAGGTGGAACCCCTCCACACTGCGGCCGGAGGCCCGGGCCTCTTCCCCTGTACAGGAAATCACGAAGCTTGGCTTCCCGAACCGGTCTGTCAGGCGGGAGGCCACAATGCCGATCACCCCGTGGTGCCAGTCCTTCCCCTCCACCACCAGGACCCTCTCCCGCAGCCGTTCCGGCTCCCGGCGAAGCTGTTCCAGGGCGCTCTCATAAATTTCGCTTTCAATCTGCCTGCGGATATCGTTGTCCCGGCAGATATCCTCCGCCAGCTCTTCCGCTTCCTCCGGAAATTCCGAAACCAGAAGGCGCACCGCCCGGTCTGGGGCGCCGATGCGGCCGGTGGCGTTGATGCGCGGCACCAGGGTGAAGGCCACGTTCACCGCGGTGAGCGGCCTGCCCTCCATGCCGGCCCGCTCTAAAAGGGCCTGCACGCCCAGGCGGTCGGTCTGGGAAAGAAGACGCAGCCCCTCCCGCACAAAGATGCGGTTTTCGCCGGTGAGGGGCACCACGTCGCCAATGGTGCCGATGCACACCAGATCGGCGTAATTTTCCAGCAGGCCCTGCACGTCGCAGTCCTCGCCCTCCAGGGCCATGACCAGCTGGAAGGCCACCCCCACACCGGAAAGATCCTTGAACCGGCTGCTGCAGCCGGGGCGGTGCGGATCCACCACAGCGCAGGCCGCAGGCAGCTGGGCCCGGGGCTGGTGGTGGTCCGTCACCACCACGTCCATCCCCAGGGAAGCGGCATACTCCACCTCTTCCAGGGACGAAACGCCGTTGTCCACCGTAATTACAAGCTGAACCTCGTAGCCGTGAAGCACGTCAAGGGCGCGGCAGTTCATGCCGTAGCCCTCCCCCTCCCGATCCGGAATATAATACATCACATTGGCCCCGCAGGATTCCAAATAGGAATACAGCACCGCGGTGGCCGTCACGCCGTCCGCGTCGTAGTCCCCATACACGGCAATGCGCTCGAAGCCGTCCAGCGCCCGGCGGATCCTTTCCACTGCCTTGTCCATATCCAGAAAGCGCAGGGGCTCGAACCCACCGCCGTCCCCCTCAAAAAAGGACTCCACCTCGTCCCTGCTGCGGAACCCTCTGGCCGCCAGCAGGCGCGCCAAAACAGAAGGCAGACCCGTTTCCCTCTGCAGACGGTCCGTCTCCTCCCTGCTTCTTGCATTCACCTTCCATAGCTTCATGCTTCCGCCGCTCCTCGCTCGCAGGGGCGGCGGGGCCGCCCCCAAAAAATTCCGGACACCCCGCAAAGCCGGATGCCGCAGGATTTACCATAATTATTTATTGTACCATTCCAAATAATGTTATTCAAGAATTTTTTCATTTTCGGCCTCTTTCGGGGGATTTCCAGGCGTTTCCCGGCGAAAAACCCCCAGAGAAGCCGGTTCGCTTCCCTGGGGGCGTGTGGATCCTGACGGAGGATTTATTCGTAAAGGGGATATTTTTCGCAGATTCCCTTTACCGTCTCCCGGATATTTTCCTCATTCTTTTCAAAATCGTGGACAGCCAGGGCAATGCACTGGGCCACCTTGTCCATATCCTCCACGCCCAGGCCGCGGGTGGTGACGGCGGGGGTGCCGAGGCGCAGGCCGCTGGTGACAAAGGGGCTGCGCTGCTCGTTGGGCACGGTGTTCTTGTTGGCGGTAATGTACACCGAGTCCAGGCGGCGCTCCAGCTCTTTGCCGGTCAGTTCCAGGCCGGTGAGATCCACCAGCATCAAATGGTTGTCGGTGCCGCCGGAAACCAGGTTCACCCCGCGGCTCAGCAGGCCCTTGGCCAGGGCCTGGGCGTTGGCGCACACCCGGTGGCCGTACTCCTTGAACTCCGGCTTCAAAGCCTCGCCCAGGCAGACGGCCTTGCCCGCGATGATGTGCATGAGAGGGCCGCCCTGGGTGCCGGGGAACACCGCCTTGTCAATGGCCTTGGCAAACTCCTCCTTGCAGAGGATCAGGCCGCCGCGGGGGCCGCGCAGGGTCTTGTGGGTGGTGGTGGTCACCACGTGGGCCCATTCCACCGGGTTCTGATGGTCGCCGGAGGCCACCAGCCCCGCAATGTGGGCCATGTCCACCATCAGGTACGCCCCGCAGGCGTCGCAGATCTCACGGAATTTCTTGAAATCAATGGCGCGGGGGTAGGCGCTGGCGCCGGCCACGATCATCCTGGGCTTTACCTGCATGGCCTGCTCGTACAGCTTTTCGTAGTCGATGCGGCCGTCCTCCGGGCTGACGCCGTAGGGGACGAAATTGAAGTATTTGCCGGACATGTTCACCGGGGAGCCGTGGGTCAGGTGGCCGCCCTCCGCCAGGTTCATGCCCATGACGGTGTCGCCCACGTTCAGCAGGGCGAAGTAAACCGCCATGTTGGCCTGCGCGCCGGAGTGGGGCTGCACGTTGGCGTGCTCTGCGCCGAACAGTCTGCAGGCACGGTCGCGGGCGATGTCCTCCACCACGTCCACATGCTCGCAGCCTCCGTAGTAGCGCTTGCCCGGGTAACCCTCGGCGTATTTGTTGGTGAGCACGCTCCCCATGGCGGCCATCACGGCGGGGGAAACCAGGTTTTCTGAGGCGATCAGCTCCAGGTTGCGGCGCTGGCGGCCCAGCTCGTCCGCCATGGCGGCGCCAACCTCCGGGTCGGCGCCGCTCACGAAGCCGATGGTATCCATCATATTCTGAAACATTGGCAGTTCTCCTTCCTGCAAATTAGTCTTATTGGGTATTATACACTTTACCACGGTAAAAAGCAACAGCGGACCGGATTATTTCGTCCTTCCAATATCCTTCCGGTAGTGGACGCCCTGCCAATGAATCTTCTCCACCGCCTGGTACGCCTTGCCCAGCGCCTCCTCCAGGGTGTCCCCCAGGGCGGTGACGCCCAGCACGCGGCCCCCGTTGGTGAGAAATTTCCCGTCTTTGCAGACGGTGCCGGCGTGGTACACCACCGCGCCCTCCACCTGGCCGTTTTCCTCCAGCCCTTCTATGGGCAGGCCCTTTTCGTAATGGCCCGGGTACCCGCCCGAGGCCATCACCACGCAGGCGCAGGCCTCCTGGCTCCACTGGATGGGCTGATCCTCTAGCCGCTCCTCCACCACCGCCATCACAATGTCAAGCAGGTCGGTTTTCAGCCGGGGCAGCACCACCTGGGTTTCCGGGTCGCCGAAACGGGCGTTGTACTCAATGACCTTGGGGCCGTCCGGGGTGAGCATGAGGCCGAAGTACAGGCAGCCCTTGAAGGGGCGGCCCTCCTTTTTCATCGCCTCTATGGTGGGCAGGAAAATGGTTTTCATGCACTGTTCGGCCATTTCCTCTGTGTAGTAGGGGTTGGGGCTGACGGTACCCATGCCGCCGGTGTTCAGGCCCTGGTCGTTGTCCAGGGCGCGCTTGTGGTCTTTGCTGGAAACCATGGGCTTGATGGTGTGGCCGTCGGTGAAGGCAAGCACCGAAACCTCGGGGCCGGTGAGAAACTCCTCCACCACCACGCGGCTGCCGGAGGCGCCGAACACCCGGTCCTCCATAATCTCCTTCAGGGCCGCCCGGGCCTCCTCCAGGTTCTGACAGATGAGCACGCCCTTGCCCAGGGCCAGGCCGTCCGCCTTCACCACAATGGGGTAGCGGTTGTTCTTTTCTATGTAAGCGGCCGCCTCCTCAGGGTTGGAAAACACCTCGTACTGGGCGGTGGGAATGTGGTACCGCTTCATCAAATCCTTGGAAAACACCTTGCTGGCTTCAATGACAGCCGCGTTGGCCCGTGGGCCGAAGGCGGGAATGCCCTCTTTTTCCAGGGCGTCCACCATACCGGCGGCCAGGGGATCGTCGGGGGCCACAAACACCAGCCCCACCTTTTTCTCTTTGGCAAAGGCCACCACCGCGGGAATATCCATGGCGGAAATGGGCACGCACTCCGCGTCCCTGGCAATGCCGCCGTTCCCCGGGGCACAGTACAGCTTCCCCGCCCTGGGGCTTTCTTTCAGCTTGCGGACGATGGCGTGCTCCCGGCCGCCGCCGCCAATCACCAGAATATCCATAAAAAGCTCCTTTCCAAACAAGGTTCCCCGCCCGGGGGTACCGCAGCAGCGCGCCCCGGCGCGGGGAACCCTCGCCTCAATGGTGGAACAGGCGCAGGCCGGTAAAGGCCATGGCCATGTGGTATTTGTCGCAGGTCTCGATCACATTGTCGTCCCGGATGGATCCGCCCGGCTCCGCAATGTACTGAACGCCGCTCTTCCGCGCCCGCTCAATGTTGTCGCCGAAGGGGAAGAAGGCGTCAGAGCCCAGGGAAACGCCGGAAAGGGTGGCCAGCCAGGCCTTCTTCTCCTCCTGGGTGAGGGGCTCTGGCTTTACGGCGAAGAAGTTCTGCCACACGCCCTCGGCCAGCACGTCCATGTATTCCTCGGAAATATACACATCAATGGTATTGTCCCGATCCGGGCGGCGGATGCCCTCCCGGAACTGCAGGCCCAGCACCTTCGGGTGCTGCCGCAGGTACCAGACGTCTGCCTTGTTGCCCGCCAGGCGGGTGCAGTGGATGCGGCTCTGCTGGCCGGCCCCGATGCCGATAGCCTGGCCGTCCTTGGCGTAGCACACCGAGTTGGACTGGGTGTACTTCAGCGCAATGAGGGAGATGAGCAGATCCCGCTTCGCCTCTGCCGGCAGCTCTTTGTTCCGGGTCACCAGATTGCCCAGCAGCTCCTCGTTGATTTTCACCTCATTGCGGCCCTGCTCGAAGGTGACGCCGAACACGTCCTTATGCTCTACCGGGGCGGGCTGGTAGGCCGGGTCGATCTGCACCACATTGTAAGAGCCCTTCCGCTTCGTCTTTAAAATGGCCAGGGCTTCCTCGGTGTAACCGGGGGCGATGATGCCGTCGGACACCTCGCGGGCCAGCAGGGTGGCGGTCTCTTTGTCGCACACCTCAGAAAGGGCCACCCAGTCCCCGTAAGAGGACATGCGGTCGGCGCCGCGGGCTCTGGCGTAAGCGGTGGCAATGGGGGACAGCTCCAGGTCGTCCACAAAATAAATCTTTTTCAGCGTGTCGCTCATGGGCACGGCCACCGCCGCCCCCGCCGGGCTCACATGCTTGAAGGAAGCCGCCGCGGGCAGGCCAGTGGCCTCCTTCAGCTCCTTCACCAGCTGCCAGCTGTTGAAGGCGTCCAGAAAATTAATGTACCCAGGCCGGCCGTTCAGCACCTGGATGGGAAGCTCCCCGTCCTCCTGCATAAAAATCCGAGAGGGCTTCTGGTTGGGGTTGCACCCGTATTTCAGCAGTAATTCCTTTGCCATTCCCGATTCCTCCATCTGCGTTTGTAGCATTCAAATTCCTTCGCTTTTACTGGTTCTTGTTGCGGATTTCCGTTTCCCAGGCCCCTGTTTCCAGGTCGATGAAGCGGACGAACAGGGAGATTTTATTTTCCTCGTTCAGCGCCTGCCACAGGGCCTCGGTAAACTCCTGCAGGCCGCCCCGAATGGCCACCGGGGCAGGCTCCCCCTCGTAGGAGGGCAGCGGATTCCCGTCGCCCATATAGGTGTGAAGGAAGTGGCCCTCCCCCGCCCTGGGCTGGGGGTACTCGTAGAAGAACCGCTGCACCGACTCTGGGTCCTGCGCGCAGCTTTTCAGAATGGAAAGCCGGTACGCCCCGGTTTTGTTGCACACCACGCCGGAAATGCGGGGGGTGAAGTTGGGGGCGTCGGGCTCGAAGGTGCGGGTGCGCAGGGCTTCCTCCCAGGTTTTCCCCGCTGCCAGGAAGTCGTAGATGGTGTCGGTCTGGTCGCCGTTGGTGACAATGGTTTCGTCCTTCCACACCCGTACCGCGTTGTAAATGACCAGGGAAGGATCCTGCATTTTGCTCTCGTCGAAGGCCCTGGTTTTCAGGCCGTCGCCCTCTGACTCAAACACCCGGTTGCGGCTGTTTTCGCTGCGGCCCATAATAAAGTAAGCCGCCACCGCCTTTTTGCCGTCCTCGCTGCGGCCCAGCACAATGCCCCGGCCCGGGTAGCTGGTGGAACCGGCCTCCGCCCTCAAATCCTTTGTTTTCATGCAAGCATCCTCCTTACAATGTACCACCGCGCCGTCCACGGTGAGTTTTCCGGCGCAGAACAGGGCCGCCGCCTTGGGCAGCAGCTTCCATTCCGCCTCTTCCATAACGCGGCGCTGAAGGGTTTCGGGGGTGTCCCCCTCCTTCACCGCCACAGCCTGCTGCAGAATAATGGGCCCGCCGTCGCACACGTCGGTGACGAAATGGACCGTGGCCCCCGTCACCTTCACCCCCCGGCGAAGGGCCTCCTCGTGAACCCGCAGGCCGTAGAAGCCCTCCCCGCAGAAGGAAGGGATGAGAGAGGGGTGTACGTTGATGATCCGGTTCTCGTACCGGTGCACCACGTCCCCGCTGATGATGGTGAGAAAGCCCGCCAGGATGATCAAATCAATGCGGGCCTCGTCCAGCCGGGCCAGCAGCGCCTGGTCGTACTCCTGCTGGGTGGGGAACTCCTTCCTGACCAGCACGCTGGTGGGAATCCCCGCCCGCCGCGCCCGTTCCAGGGCAAACACGCCGGGCTTGCTGGCCAGCACCAGGGCCAGCTTCCCGCCGGGGATCTCTCCCCGTTTTTCCGCATCGATAAGGGCCTGCAGGTTTGTTCCCCCGCCGGAAACCAGCACCGCTATGTTCAGCACAGGATGACGCCCTCCTCGCCCTTCACCACAGAGCCAATGATGTAGGCCTTCTCGCCCATGGCGTTCAGCTCGGCCGCCACGGCGTCCGCTTCCTCGCCGGGCACGGCCATGCACATGCCGATGCCCATGTTGAAGGTGTTGTACATATCCCGCTCCGGCACGTTCCCCCGGCTTTGGATCAGGCTGAAAACAGGCAGCCTGGGGAAGGAGGACAGGTCGATTCTGGCAGAGCAGCCCGCCTTCATCATGCGGGGGATGTTCTCATAAAAGCCGCCGCCGGTAATGTGGGAAATGGCCCGCACCTTATGGTGCTTCAGCACCTGCAGCACCGGCTTCACATAGATTTTCGTGGGGGTGAGCAGCGTCTCGCCCAGGGTAACCCCCAGCTCAGGCACATACTCGTTCACGTTCTTTTCATCCAGCCCGAACACCTTGCGCACCAGGCTGAACCCGTTGGAATGCACGCCGGAGGAGGCCAGCCCTATGAGGGCGTCGCCCTCCTGCATGGAAGAACCGTCCAGAATCTTCTCCCGGTCTACCATGCCCACGCTGAAGCCGGCCAGGTCGTACTCCTCCGGCGGGTAGAAGCCCGGCATCTCGGCGGTTTCGCCGCCCACCAGGGCGCAGCCCGCCTGTACGCAGCCCTCTGCCACGCCTGAAACAATAGCCGCCACACGCTCTGGCACGTTGCGCCCCACCGCCACATAGTCCAGGAAAAACAGGGGCTGGGCGCCGCAGCACACCACGTCGTTCACGCACATGGCCACGCAGTCAATGCCCACGGTGTCGTGCTTGTCCAGCAAAAAGGCCACCTTCAGCTTGGTGCCCACGCCGTCTGTGCCGCTTACCAGCACCGGCGCCTTCATGCCGGCCAAATCCGGCTGGAACAGGCCGCCGAACCCTCCAATGCCGGAAAGGACCCCGGGCACATTGGTGCGGGCCACATGCTCCTTCATCAGCTCCACGGCCTTGTAGCCGGCCGTCACGTCAACGCCGGCTTCTTTATAGCTGTTGCTGTAGCTTTTCTCGTTCATTCCGCATCCTCCATTAATCTCGTTCACGCGCCGCCAGGGGCGGCCGTTACAGCTCCGCCACCTTTTCCTGCAGGGCGGCGTCCTTTTTGCTCACGCCTTCCGCCATTTCCTGTTTCATGGCAAGCAGCCCGGCGGCCAGCCCCTCGTCGGAAAGGGCCAGCATCTGCGCCGCCAGAACGGCCGCGTTGTCCGCGCCGTCAATGGCAACCGTGGCCACCGGAATGCCGCTGGGCATCTGCACGGTGGCAAGCAGGGCGTCCAGCCCGTCCAGCGTGGAGGATTTCACCGGAATGCCGATGACCGGCAGCGTGGTGTGGGCCGCCAGCACGCCCGCCAGGTGGGCCGCCTTGCCCGCCGCGGCTATGATGACGCCAAAGCCGTTCCGCGCCGCGCCGGAGGAAAATTCCGCCGCCGCTTGGGGCGTGCGGTGGGCCGACATCACATGCACCTCCACGGGGATCCCGAAGCTCTTCAGGCGCTTCACGGCAGGCGACACCACCGGGAAATCGCTGTCGCTGCCCATGATAACAGCTACCTTCTTCACAACCATCTCTTCCTTTCTTCCGCCGGTGCAAGGCCGTGCGGTTTTCCAGTAATTTTTTGGGGAGAAAAGAAAACAGGCTGCGGCGAAAAAACGGCGCAGCCTGCCATATAGTCGGATCAAAAGACGGAAACCGGCACAGCATGACTCATCTCTGCCAGGCGGCAAAACAACAAGCCGTGCATTCTGTTCCCCCCATTTCTTTTCCGGGCATCCCCGAAAAAAATCTCTCTTTCTATTGTAGGATAAAGCCGGTTCAAAAGCAAGGGATTTTCGGGATTTCGTGGAAGAAATCGGAGAACCGGCCCCCTATTCTGGGGGATTTTGTCTATTCTGTCCCGGGTCAGCGGGATGCGGACCCGCCGTCGCTGAACAGCTCCTTCACAGAGGTGGCCAGCCCGGCCAGGGACTGGATTTCAGAGGGGATAATAATCTTGGTGGCCTTGCCGTCGGCAGCCTTCTGGAAGGCCTCCAGGCTTTTCAGGGCGATGACCCGGTCGCTGGGGGAGGCCTCGTTCAGCAGGCGCAGGCTGTCTGCCATAGCCCTCTGCACCGAGAGAATGGCCTCTGCCTCGCCCTCCGCCTCGCGGATCCTGGCTTCCTTCCTGGCCTCTGCCCGCAGGATGGTGGACTCCTTCTCGCCCTCTGCCACCAGAATGGCGCTCTGCTTCTGGCCCTCTGCCTCGGTGACGGCGGCGCGCTTCTCACGCACGGCCTTCATCTGCTTCTCCATGGCGTTCTGGATTTCCGGAGGGGGAATGATGTTTTTCAGCTCGACCCGGTTCACCTTGATGCCCCAGGCGTCGGTGGCCTCGTCCAGAATCTGGCGGATCTTGGTGTTGATGATGTCGCGGGAGGTCAGGCTGGCGTCCAGCTCCAACTCGCCGATGATGTTCCGCAGGGTGGTGGCCGTCAGGTTCTCAATGGCAGAGATGGGACGCTCCACGCCGTAGGTGTACAGCTTCGGGTCGGTAATCTGGAAGTACACCACCGTATCGATCTGG
>DVMK01000161.1 GCA_018715025.1 Candidatus Caccousia avistercoris | reverse complement strand
CTGCTGCGGATGCGCATCTGCCAGCTGAAGCGGGGTGAGCTTTCCGATGTGGAATATCTGGAATATCCCGTTTCTATCGGCCATGAGGTATTCACCAGCGGAAAAATCAGCTTTGAAAGCATCCGGGCCGTTTCCGCCGCCCTGCAAGGCTTTTCCCGCCTGATGGGGGAATATGGGACGGAAACCTGCCGCGTGGTGGCTACCACCGCCCTGCGGGAAGCGGGAAACCGCGCCTTTGCCGTGGATCAGCTGAAAATTCAGAACGGCATTCAGGTGGAAATTTTGGAGGATAACCAGGAAAAGTCCCTTATTTACGGGGAAATGCTGGAGCGTCTGACAGACAAGCCCCAGGACTGCTGTTCCATGTTTTCGTACATTGGCACCGGCAGCATCGGGATCGCCGTATTCCGCGGGGAAACCATTGAATTTTCCAAAAACATCCCCATCGGCGCTTTGAAGCTGCACGATATGCTGGGCAGCCTGCAAGCCCTGACCACAGGCTTCCATGAGGTGCTGGAGGAATATCTGCACGCCTCCATCGGCCGCATTTTGGCCGTCTACCCCGGGGGGCTGCCCTCCATCCGCCGCCTGGTGCTGGCTGGCAGCGATTCCCACCTCATCGCCAGGCTGTGCGGCGTAAAAGAGGAAAACGGCTGCTACACAATAAAGACCCAGGCTTTGAAAGAGCTGTACCGGAAAATCTGTACGCTTACGCCGGAAAAAATCAGCTACAGCTACCGCATCGCAGAAACGGAGGCGGAACTGCTGTACACCGCCCTCGCCATCTATGTGTACCTGGCAGAACTCACCAAAGTGAAAGAGATTACCGCGCCGTGCGTGGATTTGATTCAGCCTATCATGAAGGAAATCCTCTTCCCCAAAAACAAGGATCGCCTTTTCAGCAGGCAGCGGGAAAATATCCTGGGCTGCGCCCGGCTGCTGGCCAGCAGCTTTTGCTGCAGCCAGCCTCATTCAGAGAAGGTGGCCGCGGCCGCCGGCATGCTCTTTGACAAAATGAAGGAAATCCACGGCCTTGACGCCCGCAAGCGGCTTCTGCTGGAGCTGGCCGCCGTTCTGCACGAATGCGGGTACCACATTCAGCCCCGGCAGTTGTCCATGGGCACCTTCCAGCTGGTGCGGAGCATGGACATTTTCGGCCTTACGGAGGAGGAGCTGTACTCGGTGGCCGCTATTTTCCTGCCGGCCGGCGAGGTTTCGCCGCCTGTCTTTGTGAGCAGCCAGCAGCGCCTGGTGGTGTCGAAGCTGGCCGCTATGTTCCGCCTGGCCGACGCCCTGGATCAATCCCAGAAGCAGAAGCTGAAAAACCTCAAGGTCAGGCTGGACAAAAACAGGCTTCTCGTCAGCGCCGAAAGCCTGGACGAGGCGGCCCTGGAGCAATGGGCCTTCCGCCAGGCGGTCCCCTTCTTCGAGGACGTGTTCGGCGTCCGCCCTGAATTGGCAATACGTCCGGCCTCGGCAAACGCCTCCGGGCTGGGAAAGGTGTGATGCAAATTGAAAGCAAACAAAGAAAAGGGCCGTATCCCCTATGTGAACCGGGAGCTGAGCTGGTTGGACTTCAACGGCCGCGTGCTGGAGGAGGCCTTTGAAAAAGAGAATCCCATTATGGAGCGGATCCGCTTCCTTGCCATTACCGCCTCGAACCTGGATGAATTCTTTATGGTGCGCGTGGCAGGCGTTATGGAGCAGGTGCGCTCCAAATACACGGCGCCGGATCTTTCCGGGCTGACGCCCCAGGCTCTGCTGGACAAGCTGCGGGAGCAGATTTCCGCCTTTATGGAGCGGCAGTACTCCTGCCTGAACCGGTCCATCCTCCCGGTGCTGAAGCGGAACGGCTTCGTTTTTGCAGAGCCGAAGCAGCTTACCGGCGGCCAGAAGGCCTTTCTGCAAAGCTATTTCAAAAAGCTTCTTTTCCCTGTGCTGACGCCGCTGGCGGTAGACCGGAGCCGCCCCTTCCCCATGCTTTCCAACAAAAGCCTGAACATTGCCGTGCGGCTGCAGAAGGAGGAGGAAGAGCCCTGCTTCGCCGTGGTTCAGGTACCCGCCATCCTGCCACGTTTTCTGGAAATCCCCGCCGGGGAGGGGGAAGCGCAGCGCAGCTTTTTCCTCCTGGAAAACGTCATTCTCATGATGCTGCCGGAATTGTTTGAGCCTCTGGAAATCAAGGCCGCCTGCCCCTTCCGCATCACCCGCGACTCTGACCTTGAAATTGACGAGGAAGCGGACGACCTGATGATGGAGGTGCAGAAATCCATCAAAAAAAGGAAGCGGGGCCGCCCCGTCAGGCTGGAGCTGGAGCAGAAATGCGACGGGGAAATCCGGGAATTCCTCACAGACATGCTGAAGGTGCGGCAAAAAGACATTTACGAGCTTTCCGGCCCGCTGGACCTGACCTTCCTTTCCAAATTCGCCAGCCTTCCCGGATGCGACAGCCTGTGCTTTGAACCGATTGTGCCCGTTTCTCCCCCGGCGGATTTCTGGGGCTGCAGCGATATTTTCGAGGCCATTCGGGAGAAGGACCGCATGGTGCACCACCCCTATGAAAGCTTTGACTGCGTGGTGGAGTTTGTGCGCCGGGCCGCCGAGGATGAAAACGTGCTGGCCATTAAGCAGACGCTGTACCGGGTCAGCGGCCATTCCCCCATTGTAGCCGCCCTCATCCGGGCCGCCGAGGCCGGGAAGCAGGTTACCGTACTGGTGGAGCTGAAGGCCCGCTTCGACGAGGAAAACAACATCAACTGGGCCAAAAAGCTGGAGGCCGCCGGCTGCCACGTCATCTACGGCCTGGCCGGGCTGAAGACCCACTGCAAAATTCTGCTGGTGGTCCGCCGGGACGAGGACGGCATCCGCCGCTACGTGCACATGGGCACCGGCAATTACAACGACTCCACGGCCAAAATTTACACCGACATCGGCATGTTCACCTGCCGCGAGCCCTTCGGCGCGGACGCTTCCACCATGTTCAACGCCCTTACCGGCTACTCTGTGCCGCTGGACTACAACCGCTTTGTGGTGGCCCCCCACGGGATGCGCACCTTTTTTGAGGAACACATCCGCCGGGAGGCGGAAAACGCCCGCATGGGCCTGCCCTCGGGCATCACCGCGAAAATCAACTCCCTGGTGGACCCGGGCATCATCGCCCTTCTGTACGAGGCCTCTCAGGCGGGCGTTCCCATCAAGCTGATTGTGCGTGGCATCTGCTGCCTGATCCCCGGCCTGCCGGGGGTGAGCGAAACCATCACGGTACACAGCATTGTGGGCCAGCTGCTGGAGCACAGCCGTATTTTCCGCTTTGAAAACGGGGGCGAGCCCCACATCTTTATGGGAAGCGCCGACTGGATGCCCCGCAACCTGGACCGCCGGGTGGAGCTTGTCTTCCCCATTGAGGATGAGGATTTGAAGCAGAGGGCGTTCTCTATTTTAGAGCTTATGCTCAGCGACAACATCAACACGCGCCTTATGCAGCCCGACACCGTCTATGTTTCCATTGACCGGCGCGGGAAGGCCTCGGTCAACTGCCAGAGGGAATTCTCCCGGCTGGCAAAGGAAGCGGTGAAAAGGCTGGAGGAGGAGGAGCGCGCCAAACCGCTGCGTCCTCTGTACTCCATTGAAGAGGCGCAGAAATAAAGAACGAGAGGGGTTTTGAAAGTGAAACGAGTGGGAATTCTTACCAGCGGCGGGGACTGCCAGGGCTTGAATGCCGCTATTCGGGGCGTCGCCAAGGCTTTGTATGAAAAATGGGGCAGCGAGGTGGACATTTACGGCATTCAGGACGGTTACCGCGGCCTGATAGAGGGCAGCTACCGGCGCATGAAGCAGGAGGATTTTTCCGGGATCCTGACCCTGGGCGGCACCATCCTGGGCACCTCACGCCAGCCCTTCAAAATGATGCGGGTCATTGGCGAGGACAACGTGGACAAGGTAAAGGCCATGAAATCCAACTTCAAAAAAATGAAGCTGGACTGCCTGGTGATTCTGGGCGGCAACGGCACCCACAAAACCGCCAACCTTCTCAGCGAGGAGGGGCTTCCGGTGGTTTCTCTGCCCAAGACCATCGACAACGACGTGTGGGGCACAGAGATGACCTTCGGCTTCCATTCCGCCGTGGAAATTGCCACCAATGTGCTGGACTGCATCCACACCACGGCCACCTCTCACGGCCGGGTGTTCATTGTGGAGATTATGGGCCACAAGGTGGGCTGGCTTCCCCTTTACGCCGGCATTGCCGGCGGGGCCGACGTCATCCTTCTGCCTGAGATTCCCTATAAGCTGGAATCCATTGTAAAAACGCTGGAACAGAGGAACAAGGCCGGCAAGCGTTTTTCCATTCTGGCCGTGGCGGAGGGCGCCCTCTCTCAAAAGGAGGCGAAGCTTTCCAAGAAGGAATTCAAGGCGGCCCGCGCCGAAATGAAGTACCCCTCCATCTCCTACGCGCTGGCGGCCGAAATTGAGGAGAAAACCGGCCAGGAAATCCGTGTTACGGTGCCCGGCCACTTCCAGCGCGGCGGCAGCCCCTGCGCTTACGACAGGGTGCTTTCCACCAGATTCGGCACCGCCGCCGCCCAGCTTATTTACGAACAGAATTACGGCAATATGGTGGCCCTTCAGGGCGGTTCCATTGTCCCCGTGCCCCTTTCCGAGGTGGCCGGCAAGCTGAAAACCGTCCCCCCCGCCTGCGAGGAGGTTCGCTCCGCCCGCGACCTGGGCATCTCCTTCGGGGATTAACCGCCGCCTCTGCCTGATTTACAGCAAAACCGGCCCGCCTGTAGCCTTGGCACTGCATGGCGGGCCGGTTCTATTTTTTCACAAAAGTTTTTCTAAAAGCCCTTTTCCTTCAATTCGGCTACCAGCGACACATAAAATTCCGTCACATCAGAGACGCGTCCCTCCACCCTCTTTTTGGTCAGCCGCCTGCGGCGGAGGTCTACCTGGTCGCAGTGAGAAATTCCGCGGCCGGAGGCGGAGCGCACCACACCGCGGAAATTGGTCCACCGCGCCGAAGCGGGGGTAAGCAGGCCGTCGTTCTCCCCCTCCACCCAATTCACTACCAGGTGAGGAAGAAACAGCAGCATGTCGCTGCGGCTGTGGCTCAAAACAAAGGCATAGCTTTGGTAATACACCCCGGGGACGTCCGGCGTTCTCTGATTAAACTCCCCGGCCGCCCCGGTGGAGAGCATGTGGAACGCTGCCAGGGCGTCGGGGGCCTTGTCCCCCATGAGACGGAAGCTCACGTTGCAGAGGGAAGCGCAGGCACGCACCAGGAAAGCCGGCAGGCGGAGAAGCCGATCCACCGTTTGCGAACCGTGGTGGGGCGTGGAGATGGTGGTGAGAGAGGCCACGTGCTCCCCCATGCCCAGGGTGGAAATGAGGGAACGGGCTTCCAGGCCGCCTTTGGAGTGGGCGATGATATTCACCTTGGAGCAGCCTGTCTCGGTCAAAATCTCTTCCAGCCGCTCCTTCAGCTGGGCGGCGTTCCCCTCCACGCTTCCGCCGCCGTCCTGACCGCCGAAGAACACAGCCGCGCCGCGCTGTTCCAGCGCCTTGGGGATGCGGCCCCAATAGCCCAGGCGCTTTCTGTCGCGGAAGCCAAGGCCGTGCACAAGAAAAAGGGGGTAACGGGTCTCACAAATACGGTTCATTCCGTCTCCTCCACATAGACAAAGTCCTGCAGCGCTTCCAGAGTCTTTTCCCCTATCCCCTTCACCTCCAGCAATTCCTCCGGGGAAAGGAAGGGGCCGTACTGTTCCCGGTATTCCAGAATGGCGGCGGCGGTTACCGGCCCCACGCCCGGCAGGGCCTCCAGCTCCTCCGCTGTGGCGGTGTTCAGGTTCACCTGCAGGGCAGCGGCGCTTTGCGAGGAAGCGTCAGGCTCCACAAACACCGCCGCAGGCCGGGAAACCTGCGGCACATAGAAGGCGTGGTACCCCAGAAGCACGGCAGCCAGCAGCAGGGCCGCCGCGATCAAAATCCGGTTTTGCGTTTCCTCCCGTTCCATTCCGCTTCCTCCCGTCTTTTTTATTTTGCTTCCAGGTACTCCACCAGGCCGGCCAGCGCCCCCTGCTCGCAGGAGCAAACCGTCAGCTCTGCCGTTGCCCGCAGCTCTGCCGGGGCGTTTGCCGGTGTGACGGCATGGCCGGCCGCCGCCAAAAGCTCCCGGTCGTTGTCGTAATCCCCCACGGCGTAAATATTCTCCCGCGGGATGTGAAGCTGCTGCGCCAGCCGCGCCAGCATGGCGCCTTTGTTGGTGTTCTCTGGCAGAACCTCCAGAAAATTCGGGGAAGAAAACACAAACCGAAGACCCGGATGGGGCTGGTTCCGCACATAGGCGAAGGCCGCCTGCACCAGAGACTCCTCCCCGCCGAACAGCAGCTTCAGCCAGGGCTCAAAGCAGCCGGTTTCCACCCCGCCGGCAAAGGGAAAAATTTCCCGGGTTGTGGTGTTGCCAATGTGAGGGCTGCGGCGCACAATCCCCACCGCCCTCTGGTAAAAGCACTCCATGCCCAGCGTGGGGAAGGCGTCGTACAGACGCTTCAGCCAAAAAGCCGCCTCTTCTTTGGGAAGGGTCTCGCAGGCCAGGACGCGCTCTTCCTGGTAGCTGTACAGCAGCCCGCCGTTCAGGCAGATGGCGGGGGCGTTCACCGGAAGCTGCCCCAGGAACCGGCCCGCCGACTCCACCGTGCGGCCGGTGGCTATGGTGAACAAACCGCCGCCCTGGCAGAAGCGCCGCAGCGCCTCCACATTCCGCTGGGGAAGAAAGCCGCCCGGGGCCACCAGCGTGCCGTCCAGATCGCTGGCTATGAGAAGGCCATGAAAATCCAAACCGCCCGCCTCCTTTTACCCAGCCCCGCCCATGCGGCGGAGCTTCTGCAAAAAGTTCTGAAAATATTCCGGCAGTTCGCTGTCAAATTCCAGCCAGCGGCCGTCCCGCGGATGGCGGAACCCGATGCACTTGGCGTGCAGGCACTGGCCGTGCAGCTCTGCAATTCCCTTTTTGGGCCCATAGACCGGGTCCCCGGCCAGCGGATGCCCCAGGTAGGCCATGTGAACCCGGATCTGGTGCGTGCGCCCTGTCTCCAGCCGCAGGCGCAGGTGGGAAAAGCCCGGGTAAGAGGCCAGCACCTGGTAATGGGTCACCGCCGGGCGGGAATTTTTCTGCGTCACCGCCATTTTCTTCCGATCCATAGGGTGGCGGCCGATGGGAGCGTCCACCGTGCCGGACTCTTCCCGGAAAGCGCCGTATGCCACCGCCTCGTAGATGCGTGTAAAGCTGTGCGCCTTGATCTGCTCCGCCAGCCCTTGGTGGGCAAAATCATTTTTCGCCACAATCAAAAGGCCGCTGGTGTCCTTGTCAATCCGGTGCACAATGCCGGGGCGCACCACCCCGTTGATGCCGGAAAGCGAGCCGCCGCAGTGGGCCAGCAGGGCGTTTACCAGGGTGCCGGTGTAATTTCCGGCAGCCGGGTGTACTACCATGCCCTTGGGCTTGTTCACCACCAGCAGGTCGCCGTCCTCATACACAATGGAAAGGGGAATGTCCTCCGCAGCCACGTCCAGGGGCTCCGGGTCTGGAATACGGAGCAGGATCCGGTCCCCGGCGGCCACCCGGTAGGACTTCCCCAGGGGCGCGCCGTCCTTTTCCGCCGCGCCCTCCTGGATCAGCCTTTCGGCGGCGGAGCGTGTGAAGCCGTCAACCTTTACGCTTATAAATTTGTCCAGCCGCAGGGATTCCTCCCCCGGCTGGACAAGCAATTCTTCCGTTCTTCCCATCTTTTCTCACCGCCTGCGGCGCAGAACCGGCTCGCCCTTGGGGCGCTCAGCCGTGAACAGCACATGCAGCACAAAGAGGAAGGTGCCCACCACCACGGCGCAGTCCGCAAAATTGAACACCGGCGGAAAGAAAGAGAAATGGATATAATCCACCACATAGCCCAGCAGGATCCGGTCAATCAAATTGCCCACGCCGCCCCCCAGGATGAGAGCGCTGGCCAGGTACGTGACGATTGTGTGCCGCTGGTAAAAAAACAAAAGCAGCACAATGAGCGCCATCAGGATCCCGGTGGTGACAATAAAGAACCACCGCTGATCGCTTAGAATGCCGAAGGCGGCCCCCCGGTTTTCCACGTAGGTAAAATCCAGAAAATTCTCAATCAGCACGTATGTGCCAATCGGCTTGAGATTTTGTACTACCAGATATTTCAGCAACTGGTCGGCAACCGCCAGCACGGCGGCCAACCCCAGCATGAGAATGGGCAATGGAATCTTCCTCCTTGGTAAAGAAAAGCGGGCAGCCAATTCGGAACTGCCCGCCCTATTTGTTTTGATAAAATCACTCCGCCAGCACAGACGCGCAGCGGCTGCAAAGCTCGGGATGCTCGTGGGAAGCCCCCACCGTGCTGCTGTAACACCAGCAGCGGGCGCATTTTTCCCCTTCCGCATGGGAAACGGTGACGGAAAGCTCGGGCACCGCCTCGCCGCGGTACTCGCCCTGGCCCTCCTCCCGAACCTCTACCTGGGAAACAATGAACACCGGGACAAGCTCCTCCTGCAGGGAGGAGACGAAGCTGTACAGCTCGCCGCTGCAGAACAGCGTCACCCTGGCGTCCAGCGAAGAACCAATGACCTTGTTGGCGCGGGCCAGCTCCAGCGCTTTCTTCACATCGTCCCGCAGCTGATGAATCCGGTCCCAGCGGGCCGCGAAGGCATCGTCTACCTTTACGCTGCTGGTACGGGGCATCTCGTTGAAGAGGACGCAGGCCGGGTCGGCAGTGCTGTCGTGGGGCATGGCGTGCCAAATCTCGTCTGAGGTAAAGGCCAAAATGGGGGACATCAGCCGGGTCAGCGCGTCCAGCACCCGGTACATAGCCGTCTGGGCGGCGCGGCGGGTGAGGCTGCCGGCTTTTTCTGTGTAAAGGCGGTCCTTCGCCACATCCAAATAGAAATTGGAGAGATCCACAATGCAGAAATTGTGGATGGCGTGGTACGCCTGATGGAACTCATAGGACTCATAGCCCTCGTGGCACTTGGCCGCCACCTGGCCCAGCTTGTTCAGCACCCACAGGTCGATGGGGAACAGCTGGTCCTCGGGAACCATGTCCTTGTCCGGATCAAAATCGCTCAGATTGCCCAGGATAAAGCGGGCGGTATTGCGGATTTTCCGGTAAGCGTCTGAGAGCTGTTTCAGAATTTCCTTGGAGATGCGGATATCCGCATGATAATCGGAGGAAGCCACCCACAGGCGCAGAATGTCCGCGCCGTACTGGTCGATGATCTCCTTGGGATCGATGCCGTTCCCGGCAGATTTGTGCATCTGGCGGCCTTCGCCGTCCACCACCCAGCCGTGGGTAACCACCGAGCGGTAGGGGGCCTGGCCGCGCCATGCCACCGAGGTGAGCAGCGAGGACTGGAACCAGCCGCGGTACTGGTCGGCGCCCTCCAGGTACAGGTCTGCCGGCCAATGAAGCTCGGGCCGCTGATCCGCCACCGCCGCATGGCTTACGCCGGAGTCGAACCACACGTCCATAATATCCCGCTCTTTGGTAAACTGGGTGCAGCCGCACTTTTTGCAGGCTGTCCCGGCGGGGAGCAGCTCGCTTTCCTCTTTGGCGTACCAGGCGTCAGAGCCCTCTTCCCCAAACAGGCGGGAAATGTGCAGCATCACGTCTTTGTCGATGAGGGGCTCGCCGCATTCCCTGCAGTAGAAGATAGGGATGGGCACGCCCCAGCGGCGCTGGCGGGAAATGCACCAATCCTTCCGATCCTCCACCATGGAGGTGATCCGGTCCTTGCCCCAGGCGGGAACCCACTGCACCTTGTTGATCTCTTCCACGGCCTTTTCCTTGATGGCGTCCACCGAGCAGAACCACTGCTCGGTAGCCCGGAACAGAATGGGGTTTTTGCAGCGCCAGCAGTGGGGGTACTGGTGGACAATATGCTGCACGGCAAACATGGCCCCCGTTTCCTGCAGGTAAGCGGCAATGGCCTTGTTCGCCTGGGCGGTGGTAAGGCCGGCAAACTGCTCCCCCGCCTCAGCGGTGAGCCTGCCGTCCGCATCCACCGGCACAACCACATCGATTTCCGGGTAATGGGTGCGGCACACGTCAAAGTCCTCCACGCCGAAGCCCGGGGCGGTGTGGACGCACCCGGTGCCGCTTTCCAGGGTGACGTGGTCGCCCAAAATGACGGGGGAAACCCGGTTCAGGAAGGGGTGCTGCGTTTTGACGTACTCCAGCTCGCTGCCCTTGAAGGCGGCGGCCACGGTGTAGTCCTCTTTCCCGGCAGCCTTCATGGCCGCTTCGCACAGGGCGGAGGCCATCACATAATACTCGCCGCCGCACTGCAGGAGGGAATATTCAAAGTCGGGCCCAAGGCACACGGCCATATTGCCGGGCAGGGTCCAGGTGGTGGTGGTCCAAATCACAAAGAACACCTTGGAGGGGTCGATCCCCTTGGCGGAAAACAGGCCCTTGTCGTCGATTACCTGGAATTTTACAAAGATGGAATCGCAGGGATCCTCGCCATACTCGATTTCCGCCTCTGCCAAAGCCGTTTTGCAGTCCGGGCACCAGTAAACGGGCTTGAGCCCTTTATAGATGTAACCCTTGGTGGCCATTTCTGCAAAAATTTCAATCTGCTTGGCCTCAAAGTCATGGGTGAGCGTAATGTAGGGATGATCCCAGTCCCCGATGCCGCCCAGCCTTTTGAACTGCGCGCGCTGGCCGTCCAGGTAGGCGAGGGCCGTCTCACGGCAGATTTTCCGCAGCTCCACGTCAGAAATGGTGGTGGAGTTGCCCACCCCTGCCTTTTTGCGGGCCTTCAGCTCGGTGGGAAGGCCGTGGGTGTCCCACCCGGGCACATAGGGGGACTTCCACCCCGCCATGTTCCGGTAACGGACGATGATATCCTTCAGGGTTTTGTTCAGGGCGGTGCCCAGGTGAATGTCGCCGTTGGCGTAGGGCGGGCCGTCGTGGAGCACAAAGAGGGGCTTGCCCTCGTTTTTCTCCATCAGCTTTTCATAAATGCCGTCCTTTTCCCACTGTTCCAGCATGAGGGGCTCTTTCTTGGGCAGCCCCGCCTGCATGGCGAAGTCTGTTTTGGGAAGGTTCAGCGTTTTTTTGTAATCTTGGGCCATGGTCTCTTACTCTCCTGTTTCATTATTGTTTTCTGTCCTGTGCCAGGGAGATTTAAAAATCGTCAAAATTCGACACACCGGCTTGGAATTCCAGGGTAGGCTCCTGCACATAGTCCGGATCCGGCGCGGCTTTTTCGGCAAAGGGGGCCTGCTCCAGCGCAAAGGGGGGCGCGGGGGCCGGCTCTGGCTCGGGCCTTTCCTGCAGCACGGGGGGCTGCGCCTCCGCCGGCGCGGCTTCCTTCTTCGCCGTGGGAAGGGCGTCGATGAGGGTCAGGTGCTGGCGGTACATGTCCAGCAGCTTGGAGCGGAAGTCGGACACCTGCTTTTTCAATTCCTCCAGCTGGCGCTTCTGGTCGGAAATCCTGTCCTCGGCAGAAGCCACAATATGCTCCGCCTTCAGGTTGGCGTCCTTCACAATAATCTCTGCCTTATGGCGCGCTTCCCGCACGGAAGCGTCCCCCAGCTTCTGGGCGCTTACCAGGGCGTTCTTGATTTCGTCCTCTTCGCTGCGGTAATCCTCAATTTTTTCCGCCAGGATC
>DVMK01000160.1 GCA_018715025.1 Candidatus Caccousia avistercoris | reverse complement strand
TATACCGTTAGCCGCTTTCTTGAGAAAATTAGAAATGCTAAAATATAACTATTACTAATTCAACCGCTACAGCCCCCAGCTGGATCCGGTGATGGATAAGGTCTATACCAGGGATTTGTATTTCAGGGATTAGGGGATTCTCATGCAAAACACCCCGGCGGCATCCTTTTTCGGATGCTGCCGGGGTGTTGTTTCTTTGTTCAAGCCATTCTGCCGGCGGCGGCGTTCTGGTTAAAAGGCGTCGGCGGCGTACCAGAACAGGGGAAGGGGGAACCAGGCGGGCGGGGTGGGAACGCCCAGGTAGCGGCCCCGCTGCGAGAGCAGAAGCTCCTGGGCCGTCAGGTGATCCAGCTCTGGGGCGCCGGGGCGCGCGGCGCGCTCTACGGTGACGCCGCTGCCGTCCACCCGGGCGGTGACGGGCTGGCCGTCCAGCACGGCGGAAAATTCGCCGGGGGCCAGGCCCAGGGTGTTGTGGGCCAGGGTGAGGTAGGCTTCCATAACGCTGGCAAAATCGAAAATATGGAACATCTCAGAAGGATCCACTGAGCAGCGCTCGGCAAAACGGCCCAGACGGGCGTTCTGCTCTTTGTCGCAGGGGGGAACGGTAAAGACCGCCTCCGGCAGGCCGGCGAAAGCCAGGTAGGCCTTCACCGCGGCGTCGGTGTCCTCCGGGTTGGCCAGGGCCATTTCGCACACGCTCTTTTTGTCCTCTGTCACCACAAAATACCCGGCGGCCTTGCCGTTTTTCAGCAGGGCAAGGGGCAGGTTGTCATAGGTGCGAAGCACGGCAGAAAGCCGGGCCGGGTCCCGTTCCACCCAGGCGGGGCGGTTCTCGTTCAGCTGCCGGGCCAGCTCCAGGCCGCCCTCCGCTTCCTCCAGCGGGCAGAAGGAGAAGGGGGCGGCGTCCGCCTGCCGCAGGGCGTGGCGCACGTTGGCCCCATCCACCAGGTAGTGCATCTGCGCGCCGCCAGGGGTGTAGCCGAAGTATTCGTACCGCTGGCGCTGGCCGCCCAGCACCGACAGGTGGCAGGTCTTTTTCATGTCCTCCAGCCATTGGGCCATGAGCACCTTCATGTGGCCCTCGCCCCGGGCGCGCGGGTGGGAGGAAACCGTGCCGATGAACCCGGCCCGCAGGGTGTGCCCGGCCACGTGGAGCGTTTCCGGCAGGCAGGCGATGAGGGCGCGGATTTGCCCCTTCTCATTCAGCGCCAGCCGGTGGATGGGGGAAAAGTCCGCGTCCTTTCCATACACCTTGGGAATCAGCGTTTCAAAATCATGGGGCCGGTGGGCCTTGCTGAACACAAAGTCCGCAAAATCAGTGTAGGCCTCTTTTTCCTCGGGCCTGGCGAGTCGATACTCAAACATGGCGAAAACTCCTCTCTCTTGCTCAAAACAATCTTCCCTGCCAGGTGTCCCTCCGGGCCAAAGCCTGGTCGATGCCGCCCAGCACAGAGATTTTGTCCCGGCTCCACAGGGGGGCCAGCAAATATTCCCTGGGGCCGTCGCCGGTGAGCCGTTCCATCACCGTTTCCGGCGGGAACACCTCCAGCTGACGGCACACCATGTCAATATATTCGTCCTTTTCCATAACCGGAAGGCGGCCCTGCCGCCATTCCTCCGCCAGGGGCGTGCCCTGCAGCACGTGCAGCAGGTGCAGCTTCACCCCGCCGGGCCGCAGGCGGCCCACCGCCCGGGCGGTTTCCAGCATCATCTCTGCCGTTTCCCCCGGCAGGCCGTTGATCAGGTGGACGCACACCCGGATCCCCCGGCGGGCCAGGGCGCGGTACGCGTCCAAAAATTCCTCATAGCTGTGGCAGCGGTTGATCCGCCGGGCCGTTTCCTCGTGAATGGTCTGCAGGCCCAGCTCTACCGTCAGGAAGGTGCGGCCGTTCAGCTCCTCCAGCAGGGAAAGCGTCTCCCCCGGCAGGCAGTCGGCCCGGGTGGCCACGCTGAGGCCGCAGATCCCCGGCACGGAAAGGGCCTCCTCATACAGGGCACGCAGCCGGGCGGCCGGGGCGTAGGTGTTGGTGTGGGCCTGAAAGTAGGCCACCGCCCCTGCGTTGGGCCATTTCCGCCGCAGGCGGCGCAGTTCGCGCTCTGCCTGCTCCCGGGGGGAGGGGGCAGGGGTGGGGGCGAAGCCCGCCCCGCCCGAGCGGCAGTAAGAGCAGCCGCCCCGCCCCCGGCTGCCGTCCAGGTTGGGGCAGGTGAAGCCCCCGTCAACGGCGGCCTTGCCCACCCGGTGAGGGAAGCGCTGCCGCAGGTGGAAATACAGGGTGTGGTACCGCTTGTTGTCCAGCGAATAGGGAAACGGGGTTACCATCTGCCGAATTCCGCCAGCTTCAGCTGGGGATTGTGCTCTTCCGCCCATTGAATGCTCCAGGTGTTGGCGAAAATCAGCAGGTAATTCCCCTTCAAATCTTGAATCCGCCTGGTGTCGGAGGTGAGGTTCAGCTTTTTCGGGTCGAAGCCCTCCTCCCGGTTTTCAATCCAGCGGATATATTCGTAGGGCAGGCCCTCCATGCGGATGTCCACGTTGTATTCGTTCTTCAGCCGGTATTCCAGCACGTCAAACTGCAGGGTGCCCACCACGCCCACAATCACCTCTTCCATGCCGCCGCCCAGCTCTTGGAAAATCTGGATGGCGCCCTCCTGGGCGATCTGGGTCATGCCCTTCACAAACTGCTTCCGCTTCATGGTGTCTACCTGGTAGACGCGGTTGAAATGCTCCGGGGCGAAGGTGGGGATTCCCCCGAACTGGAATTTCTGCGCCCCGGTGCAGATGGTGTCGCCAATGGAGAAGATGCCCGGGTCGAACACGCCGATGATGTCCCCGGCGTAGGCCTCGTCGATGATTTCCCGCTCCTGGGCCATCAGCTGCTGGGGCTGTGCCAGCTTGATTTTTTTGCCCCCCTGCACATGGTACACCTCCATGCCCTTTTCAAACCGGCCGGAGCAGATGCGCATGAAGGCGATGCGGTCCCGATGCGCCTTGTTCATGTTGGCCTGGATTTTGAACACAAAGGCGGAAAAATCCGGGCGGAAGGGGTCAATCTCCCCAATGTCCGCCTGGCGGGGCAGGGGCGGCGGGGTCAGCCGCAGAAACTCCTTCAGGAAGGGCTCCACGCCGAAGTTGGTGAGGGCCGAGCCGAAGAATACCGGGGAAAGGCGGCCGTGGCGCACCGCGTCCATGTCAAATTCATACCCGGCCCCGTCCAGCAGCTCCACATCGTCGCAGAGGGTGTGGTAGTGGGCTTCGCCGATCAGGTCGGAAAGGCCCGGGTCGTTCAGATCCGCCTCAATGGCGGGCACCTCGTGCTGGCCGTTGGCCAGGTCGTCCACCGCGCGGAAGGCGATAATCTCCCGGCGCTCCCGGTCGTACACCCCCTGAAACTCCTTGCCAGAGCCGATGGGCCAGTTCATGGGGTAGGTCTGAATGCCCAGCTCCGCTTCAATCTCGTCCATCAGATCATAGGGGCTGCGGGCGTCCCGGTCCATCTTGTTGATGAACGTGAAAATGGGGATGTCGCGCAGAAGGCATACCTTGAACAGCTTGCGGGTCTGGGGCTCTACGCCCTTGGCCGCGTCGATGACCATCACGGCGCAGTCCGCCGCCATGAGGGTGCGGTAGGTGTCCTCTGAGAAATCCTGGTGGCCCGGGGTGTCCAGAATATTGATGCAGTACCCCTTGTACTGGAACTGCATCACCGACGAGGTGACGGAAATCCCCCTCTGCTTCTCAATTTCCATCCAGTCCGACACCGCGTGCCGGGCCGATTTTTTCCCCTTCACCGAACCGGCCAGGGCAATGGCCCCGCCGTACAGCAGCAGCTTTTCCGTCAGGGTGGTTTTGCCTGCGTCCGGGTGGGAAATAATGGCGAAGGTTCTCCGCCGTTCAATCTCATTTTGAATCTTATTGTCCATCTCATACCTCCAGACATGCGCCGCCTGCGCTTTGCGCGCAGCGCAGCAGAAAAAGGGGGAGCGTTCCCCCGGGTATTTGCAGTCCAATCCATGGCGCGGCACGGCCGCCGCGCGCGTTGCCAGGCTGCCCCCGCAGGCTTGTCCCGTGCAGCCCGGGGGCAGGGCGCAGAAAGAAAATCCCGCCTTTCCCATAGGGCGGGCCGGCAGTTTTACATGGGAAGCACCTCTCACGTATTCTTTGCATTGGCGCAGACAGAAAAAAGTAACCGCCGTACCCCAGCGATTACTTCCGCCGTCATAAAGGGGGCCTCGCCAGAAGCCCCCTTTTCATTATTTATCAGTATAAGGCAAATACAGGGAAATGTCAATCCGAAAGCCTGGAAAACGCCGCTGTTTCAAGGGATTTTTCCCCTCAGCAGGTTTTGCTGTAATAGGTGTAAACGCCCAGCTTCAGGGCGGCGGTCAGGCACAGCACGGCGAAGGCCGTGTAGAAGGCCGGCATGTTGAACAGGGCGGCGGTGCAGGTAATGTACAGCTGGGCCGCCAGCAGAACGTCCACCACCAGGCCCCCGCTTTTGTCGTGGAGGAAGCGGCGCCGCTCGTCCCACTCCAGCTCCCGCTGTTCCTTCAGCAGCAGGCGGTTGGCCAGCAGCTTTTTATTCCGGTGGATGCACACCGCCATGTAGACGATGCCGCCGAAGATGACCAGGTCGGAAAACATGTCTGCCAGCCGTGTCATGATGCGGGAATCCCCGCCCCCCAGAAAGGCCACCGCGAACATGTAAACCAGGTTTACGGCAATCATGCCCCGCTGCAGCCAGATGCGCCGCCGGATCCTTTGCTCGTACGCGCCGTGTTCAGAATGCTTCATACCGCTTCTCCTCCTCTTCCAGGTTTTCCCGCAGGCAGTACAGATCCTCCACCGTGGTGCCGAATACCGTTGCAATCCGGTAGGCAAGCAGCAGGGAGGGGTTGTACTGACCCTGCTCCAGCGAAATAATGGTGCGGGAGGACACATGCACCAGCCCGGCCAGCTCCTGCTGGGTCATGCCGGCGTTTTTCCGAAGCTCTTTCACCCGGTTTTTCATGGCGTTCCTCCCTGTATTGAATATGAAGTTTCCTTCATGTGAAGCTAACTTCATATTATACGATTTTTCCCCGCTTGTCAAGGGGGAGAAAAAGAAAAAACCCCGGAATTTCCGGGGAGGGCGGCCGGGGAAACGAAGCCGTTACAGGCCCAGCTCTTCCAGGCGGCGGGCCAGCCCGGCCAGGGAATCCCGCAGGGCCTGCCAGTGGGGGAGCTGCCGCGCCACCAGGGCCCAGAACCGGGGGGAATGGTTGTGTTCCAGAATATGGCACAGCTCGTGCACCACCACATAGTCCACCGCTTCCGGCGGGGCGGCCATCAGCCGCCAGGAGAAGGTGATCCCGTTTTTGCCGGAGCAGGAGCCCCAGCTCCCTTTGGCAGAGCCCACCCGCAGGGAGGCGGGGGCGGCCCCCACCTTTTCCTGCCAGAAGGCGGCCCGCCGGGGCAGGTACCCGGCGGCCAGGGAGCGGTACAGGGCGGCGGCCTGGGCCCTGGCCTCCTGGGGGGAGGGGCCGGGCAGTCGGAAGGAAACGCCGGTGAAGGCGGCGGGGGCGCCCTGCTCTACCGGGTAGTCCCGCCCCAGAAGGGGAAGGCGTTCCGGAAAGCGGAGCGCCGCGGCGGCGCCGGCCTGCTGCCGCTGCCGCAGCAGGCTGGATTTTTCCCGGATCCATTTCTCTTTGGAGCGGACGAATTCATCCACAGCGCTTTTGGGCATGCGCAGGGGGGCGCGCACCTCGAAGCCGCCGTCTGGGCGCATATAGATGCCCACCGTTTTCCGGCGGGAGCGGATAAGAGGATATTCCACAGGGATCGCCTGCCTTCCGAATTTCTTTTCCCCGGCCAAGTTCCCCGCAGGGGGCATTGTAGCGGCGGGGTGGGTGTGCTATAATCATATCAGCTGCCTGGCAGGCGGCGGGCTTTTTCCGCAGGGCCGCCGTTTCCAGGCGCGGGGTATGCTTCCCCTGCCCACCATAGTACCACAAAGCAGGGGCTTGGGCAACCTGGAAGGAGGAAGAGGACGGTATGCTGTTCCACAAAAGGAAAAAGAATTATTTTGACGAAGAAATAGAGGTCAGCTGCCAGTACTGCCGGTACGGCTCTGACTTTGACGGGGCGGCGGTGTGCAGGCTGGGCCGTTCCCGCAATCCGGACGGCTCCTGCCGCAAATTCCAGTACGATCCCCTGAAGCGGCAGCCGTACGCGCCGCCGCCCCTGCGCGAGTTTGACCCGGAGGACTTCAAGCTGTAGCCCTTCCGGCCTGGGAAATTTTGTTTAGAGGATCCTGTAACATTTGATGAACCCCCGCGGTATTGTAAGCAGAATGGGAGCTGCCGCGGGGAAGAAGGGAGGCCCCTTGCCATGTGCCAGTCCGCAGCGCTGCTGTCCTTCTCTGGGGAGGAAGCGGTGGAACGGTACGGCGATACGGTGTACCGCCTTGCCTACGCGAAAACCGGCAGCAAAACCGACGCCGACGATATTTTTCAGGAGGTCTTTTTCCGCTACCTGCGGGCAAAGCCTGTTTTTGAAGGGGAAGAGCACGCCAAAGCCTGGTTCCTGCGGGTGACGCTGAACTGCACAAAAAGCTTTTGGAGCTCTTCCTTCCGCCGCCGCACCGCCCCGCTGGACGAGTCCATCCCTGTGGAGGATCACCCGGAGGAGGGCGTGATGGAAAGCTACCTGAAGCAGCTTCCCGAAACATACCGGGCGGTGATCCACCTGTTTTATTACGAGGATCTCACCACCGCCCAGATTGCCGCCCTGCTGAAGCGGCGTGAGGTAACGGTGCGGGTGCAGCTTACCAGGGCGCGGCAGATGCTGAAGGACATGATGGAAAGGGATGAGGCCCATGAGGGATTCTGAATTTGATCAAAAATTCCGTGAGGAATACCGAAGGGCCGCATCGGCCTGGAAGCCGGAGGACCACCTGGTTCAGGCGGTGAAGGAGGGCCGCCCGGCCAGGCGGCCCAGCCGCAGGCCGGCGGCGCGCCTGGCGGCCATGGCGGCCTGCCTGGCCGTGGCGGCGGCCGCCGCCTTCGCGCTGCGGGGCCTGCCCGGCGGCGGGGCTCCCGCGGCAGAGAAGGCCGCCCCCCAGGCCGCCCAGGAGGAAGCCGCCCCCGCCGCCGCCCCAGACGCCGGGGCTTACACCGGGGAGGCCGCCCTGGATGCGGCCGGGGAAGCCGCCGCAGCAAAGGGAAGAACGGCGAAGGAGGCCGGGGAAGCCGCCGCCGCCGCCGCGCCGGAAGAGGCGGAAGGCGCTGCGGAGGCTTCCGGCGAAGCGCCCCAGATGTTCAACACCGCCCCCGCCGCCCAGGCGCAGGGGAACGGGGTGGACGCTATGCCGGGGGGTGGGGAAACCGCCGGATCGGAGGACGGGTCTTACGCAGACACGTCAGGCGGCGCCCCCCAGTCCCCTGACGGCGGTTCCGCCGCCTTCCAGGGGGAGAATGAGCTGACGCTGGAAACGCTTCCCCCTGTCACAGAACCGCCGGAGGGCTCCTTCACAGCGGAGGGGGACGGCTGGGGGATAGCCCTTCAGCTGGCGGACGTGACCCCCACCGGCATGACGGTGGCCTACACCGTGCTGGGGGACCAGACGGTGAGCGCTTTGGGGGAATATTGGCTGGAAACGGAGCGGGACGGCCAGTGGGAGAAGGTGGAGCTTCTTCCGGAAGCCTCCTCCGCCGGCCAGGAGGATTCCCTTTCGTTCCCGGTGGGAAGCACCACGGAGGTTCCCGTGGACTGGAGCAGCCTGTACGGCGCGCTGCCCCCCGGCCGCTACCGGTTTGTTCAGGAATTCCGCCTGGAGCAGGAGGACAGCGCGGAAGCCGCAGAGACGGCTGCCTGCCGCGCCTGCTTTGCAATTGAAGAGTGACGAGAGCGACTTTGGGAAGAGGGCCCGCCCGGCCTTCTTCCCTTACTTTTTTGTAAGGGGACGTTCCCGGGGGAAAAGCGTATTGACCTTTTTTCCGGCGGAGGTATAATGATAGGGATGAATTTTATCCCGGCGGGCAGAGGGGCGCTCCGTCCAGCGCTTTCTCCCTTTGCCCGCCCAGGGTATGGAAAAAGGTGAAATATGGTTTCGTTTTCTGCTTTGCTTCAAAATGGACGCACGCCCACCCGCCGGGAGGAAATCTCGGCTGTTCTGTCGCTCTCCTGGCCTGCCATCATCCAGCAGCTTATGCTCACGCTGGTGCAGTACATCGACACCGCCATGGTCGGCTCTCTGGGGCCGAACGCCACGGCGGCGGTGGGGGTGGTTTCCAGCTCGGTGTGGCTGTTCAACGGCCTGCTGGGGGCCGCCGCCGTGGGCTTTTCCGTGCAGGTAGCCCAGTACGTGGGCGCGGGGGACAGGGAGAGCGCCAAAGACGTGGTGCGCCAGTCTTTGCTGTTCAACGTGTTTTTCGGCCTGTTTATGGGAGGGCTGGCGGCGGGGATCTCCTTCTTCCTGCCCGGCTGGCTGGGGGCGGAGGAGGCCATCCGCGGGGACGCCTCCGCCTACTTCCTGATTGTGGGCTGCTCCATGCCCTTCCTGCTGGCCATCAACCTGATGTCCTCTCTGCTGCGGTGTATGGGGGATACCAGGACTCCTATGGCATACAATATTATGCTGAACGTGTTCAATACGATTTTCAATTTCCTGTTTATTTACCCCTCCCGCACCGTTTCCCTGCTGGGGGCCCAGGTTTGGCTGCCGGGGGCGGGCATGGGCGTGGCCGGGGCCGCCCTTGGTTCGGCGCTGGCTTCGCTGGTGGTGACGCTGCTGTTCCTGCGGAAGTTTTTCAGCCAGGGGTTCCCCCTGCAGGTGCGGCTCACGGACAAATTTCGCTTTACCAGGCGGTGCCTCTCCTCTATGGTGCGCATCGGCTTCCCGCAGGCCATGGCCCAGTCGGCCCAGTGCATCGCCCAAATCGCCGTCACGGTGCTGGTGGCCGGCCTGGGCACCCAGGCGGTGGCGGCCAACTCTCTGGCGGTTACGGCAGAGGCGCTTTGCTACCAGCCGGGCTACGGGGTGGCCACCGCCGCCACCACACTGGTGGGGCAGGCCATCGGCGCCAACCGGCGGGACATGGCGGTGCGCTTCGCCCGCTGCAGCACGGCCATGGGCGCGGCCATTATGGCCTGCACCGGCCTGCTGATGTTCCTGTTTGCAGAACCGCTCATCGGCATGTTCACCCCCGACGCGGAGGTGATGCGGCTGGGCGCCTCTGTGCTGCGCATCGAGGCCTTTGCCGAGCCGCTGTTCGCCGTTTCTATTGTGGCCACGGGGGCCTTTTCCGGCGCGGGGGACACCCGGTGGTCCTTCTTCGCCAACCTGCTCAGCATGTGGGGCATCCGCCTGCCCATCGCCCTGCTGCTCATCGGTTCCCTGGGGCTGGCCAGCGTGTGGGTGGCCATGTGCTGCGAGCTGTGCCTGAAGGGCCTGCTGTTCCTGTGGCGGCTCCGCTCAAACCGGTGGCTCACCAGCGGTACGATTGTTTCCAGTGTGTAAAATCCTGGGAAATCACCTGCTGTAATCTTGTCCTTTTTCCGCAAATACGGTATAATAGTACGCACGGGGCATTGTGCCCTCTGCCCGGCAGGGCCGCAGGAAAAGGCGCAGCACTGCTTTTCCCTGGGTGAAACACACAGTGCGCAGTGTGGCGCGACTTTGCCGCGCCACGCGTCGAAGCATTCTTTTGCGGGGTAGCGTCCCCGCAAAAGAACCCTTCGCGCAGCACGGCTTTTTCCGGGGTGAAACACACAGTGCGCGACTTGCCCGCCGCAGGCCTTGCGGAGCAGCTAAGAAAATGTGCAGCACCGTGAAAAAAGCGCGGGCGCAGCACTGGCGTTTTCCACTCAGCCCAAGGCCGCGGGACGCGGCCAGTGCGCGGAGTCCCCGCCGGAGGCGCGCGGGACGCGGCCAGTGCGCGGAGACCCCGCCGGAGGCGCGGGGAGTCCTCACCGGAGGTGTGATGATGTATTATCAGAATAATAATCATAATCGAAATAATTTGTCAAACCTGGGGCGCGATATTGACCGCATGGTGCGGGACGCGGTGGATGGATTTTCCCACGCCCGCAGCTTTGACGACATCAAGCGCAGCGTAGACGCCACCATCCGGGAGGTAACGGATGTGGTGAAAAGCGGGGCGAAGCCCCCGGTGGGGCCGGGCCCCTTCCCGGGGCAGGTTCCGCCGCCCCCGCCGCCTGCGCAGAACCAGAACCCAAACTGGAACCGGGCCGCCGGCCCGCAGGGCTGGGGCCAGCCTCAGCAGCAGCCCTACCGGCAGCAGGCGTACCGGGTAGAGAACGCGGGGTCGCCCCGGCCCGCCCCTTCTTACCGGGGGCCGGTTCACTTCGCCTCCCCCTCCAAGGCAAAGGGGCTTCTCCCCATTGTGCTGGGCGGGGCCTTTGGGGCCATTTTCCTCTGTGTGACTTTGCTGAGCATGCTGGCCATGACCTTCGGCGCGCCGGAAATTGCGCCGGTGTTCGGCGTGTTCGGCGTGTTCACCCTGGGCTGCGCCGGGCTGGTAGCCTACGGCGTGCGGGAGCAGAAGCTGCTGAAAAGGTTCCGCAAATACTGTTCCGTCATTGGGACGGCGCCCTTCTGCCCGGTGGAACAGCTGGCCGCCTATTCCGGCATCCAAAAGGATAAGGTGGTGCGCGACCTTCAGCTTATGATCCGCCGCGGCTGGTTCCCCAACGGGAAGCTTGACCCGGCCAATTCCACCCTTATGCTGGACGCCGCCACCTACCAGCAGTACCTGCAGGCCGAGAAGGCCCGGCAGGAGCGGGAGAAGCGCGAGGCAGAGCAGAACGCCCCGGTGCATACCGGCAGCAAAGAGCTGGACGAGGCCATTGAAGAGGGCCGCGCCTTTATCCGCCGCATCAATCAGGCCAACGAGGCCATTCCCGGCGAGGAGGTTTCCCGCAAAATCAGCGAGCTGGAGGACATTGCCGCCCATATTTTCGCCGCTGTGGAGCATAACCCGGAAAAGCTGCCGGAAATCCGCCGGTTTATGAACTATTACCTGCCCACCACCCTCAAGCTGCTGGACGCTTACCGGGAATTCGACATGCAGCCCGCCCAGGGGGAGAATATCCTGAAAGCGAAAAAAGAGATTGAGGACACCCTCGACACCATCGCCGTGGCGTTCCGCAACCTGCTGGACAGCCTTTACGAGAAGGACGCCATTGACATTTCCGCCGATATTTCCGTGCTGCAGGCCATGTTTGCCCGGGAGGGCCTCACCGGCAGCGACTTCAAAAAGGCGAAGGCCGCCTCCCAGGAAAAGCCCATCGAGCTGGACCTGGAACAGAAGGAGAAGGATCCCATAGAATTGAAGCTGTAACCCTATCCATATCATTATTTTTTATTGCAGGAGGAGGACTCGATTATGGATGAAAATATGCCCCAGGTATCCCTTGAACTGGATCCCGCCCCTACCCTGACCCTGGACGCCGTCCCCCAGGCCCAGGCGCCCATCGCCCCCATTCCCAAGGAGGAGGCCCCCGTCCTGGACGACTCCACCCTCTCACCGGAGGAGAAGAAGATGGTGGACGATTTTTCCCAGAAGATTGATCTGACCAATTCCGCCCTGGTGCTGCAGTACGGCTCTGGCGCACAGAAAAAAATGGCCGACTTTTCAGAGACAGCCCTGAGCAACGTGCGCACCAAAGACCTGGGCGAGGTGGGCGAAATGCTCGCCAGCGTGGTGACAGAGCTGAAAAGCTTTGACGTGGAGGAAGAGGAAAAAGGCTTTTTCAGCTTTTTCAAGCGCAGCTCCAACAAGCTGACGGCCATGCGCGCCAAGTACGACAAAGCCGAGGCCAACATCAATAAGGTGTGCGAAAGCCTGGAAAACCACCAGATGCAGCTCATGAAGGACGTGGCTTTGCTGGATAAGATGTACGAGCTGAACAAGGTGTATTTCAAAGAGCTTTCCATGTATATCCTGGCCGGAAAAAAGAAGCTGAAAAAGGTGCAGGAGGAGGACCTGCCCGCCCTGGCCGCCAAGGCCAAGGCCTCCGGCCTTCCGGAGGACGCCCAGGCGGTGAACGACCTTTCCTCCATGTGCAACCGTTTTGAGAAGAAGATCCACGACCTGGAGCTGACCCGCATGGTCTCCATCCAGATGGCCCCCCAGATCCGGCTGGTGCAGAACAACGACACCCTCATGTCAGAGAAAATCCAGTCCACCCTGGTGAATACCATCCCTCTGTGGAAGGGGCAGATGGTGCTGGCCATGGGCATTACCCATTCCCAGCAGGCCGCCCAGGCCCAGCGCCAGGTAACCGACATGACAAACGAGCTGCTGCGCCGCAACGCCCAAACGCTGAAAATGGCCACCGTGGAAACGGCCAAAGAGTCTGAGCGGGGCGTGGTGGATATGGAAACCCTCAAAACCGCCAACGAAGCCCTCATCTCTACCCTGGACGAGGTCATTCATATTCAGGACGAAGGCCGCCAGAAGCGCCGCGAGGCCGAGGTGGAGCTCAGCCGCATTGAGAACGAGCTGAAGCAGAAGCTGCTGGAC
>DVMK01000159.1 GCA_018715025.1 Candidatus Caccousia avistercoris | reverse complement strand
GAATGGTTCCTTTCATATTCCTGTAAGTAACAGAAAAGCCACCCGTTTCCCTTTTCCAGGGGCAGGGTGGCTTTTCTGTGTAAAGGTTCCCCACAGCTTGACAAGGGCAAAGCGGCTTCCCGGGGCCGGGCAGGCCTCCGGCGGCGCTTTCTCTCTTTGCCTGGTGGGGGCAAGCGGAAGGAGCGGGAAAAGGTGGAAAAGGTAAGAACGGGAATTGTGGGGTGCGGCGGCATCGCCGCCACGCACGTGGAAAATATGCTGACTATGGAGGATGTGGAAATTTCGGCCCTGGCGGCCGGGAATCTTGCCCGGCGGCAGGCGCTGGGCCAACGGGTCCCAGCCGCCCGCCAGTACGGGGATTGGCGCGAAATGCTGGAGCAGGAGGAGCTGGACGCCCTGCTGGTGTGCGTCACGCCGGACCGCCACGAGGGGATTGAGCAGGCCGCGGCGGCCCGGGGGATCCACCTGTATGTGGAAAAGCCCCTGGAGCTGGACATAGAGCGGGCGGAGGCCATTGGCCGCGCGGTGGAAAAAGCCGGCGTGCTGTGCAGCGTGGGGTACCAAGAGAGGTACTGCCCCGCCCTTTCCCAGGTGAAGGAGGCGCTGGCGCAGGGCAGGCTGGGGGCGCTGGGGCACGTTTACGGCCGGTGGATCGGCGGTCTGCCGGCTTCGGCCTGGTGGCGGAGGAAGGCTTCCTCCGGCGGGCAGGTGGTGGAGCAGTGCACCCACATCTTCGACGCCCTGCGCTTCCTGCTGGGGGAAGCGTCGGCGGTCCGCTGCCGCCCGGTGGGGGATCCCTTCCCGCCGGAAACGGCCGATGTGGAGAGAGCCTCCTGCGCGGAGGTGGCCTTCGCCAGCGGGCTTTCCGCCGTCATCCTCACCGGCTGCTACCTTGGCCCCCAGGGCCTTCCTGACGTGGGCTTCACCCTCCATGGGGAAAAGGGCCGGGTGGAATACCGCTGGGGGCAGGAAGCCCTTTTCCTCACAAGGGAGTCCCGCCAGACCGTTCCCGCCCCTCATACCCACCGGCAGGCGCTGGAAGCCTTCTTCCGCGCCGTGCGGGAGAACAACCCGGCTTATATCCGTTCCCCTTACCGGGACGCCCTGCGCTCCTTCCGGCTTACGCTGGCCGCCAACGAATCCATGGCGGCGGGGGGCGGCTGGATTTCTCTGCCGGCGGACGCCTCCGCGGGGGCGTGATATTTTCTCTCTGTACACCTTGATTTTTCGACAATTTTCTACTATGATGAATATATTGTGAACAGAGGATTTATTTTTTATTAAGGAAAGGGTGTTGCTTTTTGGATCTTCTGCAAGACATTCTGGCTGCCATCGGCGTGGTGCTGAACGGCATCCCCCAGGGTCTGCTGGCCCTGAGCTACGGCTTTGCCTCGGTGCCCACCGGCATCGGCTTCGCCATTGGTGCGGTGGCCTGCGGCGCGCTGAATTCGGTGGCCCCCATCTCCTTCCAGGCAGAAACCATTGTCATGGCAGGGAGCATGGGCAAAAACCGCAGGGAACGGCTTTCCATGGTGATGTTCGGCGGCATTATCATGGTGGTGCTGGGCCTGACGGGGGCCCTTTCCGCCATTACCTCCTTTGCGGGAGATGCCATTGTGCACGCCATGATGGCGGGCGTGGGCTTTGTGCTGGTGCGCACAGCCTTCAACATGGTGAAGGAAAACCAGCTGGTAGGCTGGATTTCGGTGGCCTCTGCGGTGCTGATCTATCTCATCACCATGGCGCTGGATCCCAGCAACGCCCTGGTGTACACCATTGTGGGCTCCCTCATCATTTCCAGCATTGCCGCCAAGGTGGCCGGGCAGGAGCTGGGCCAGAATGCCGTGACGGAAAAGATGTTCCGCCTGAAGGTGGAAAAGCCTGTGATCAGCCTGCCTGTGGTGCGGGGCGCCCTTTCTCTGGCCTGCCTTACCATTGGGGCGAACATCGCTTTCGGCAACATTACCAGCGGCATGGGGACGGAACAGCTGAACGTGGATCAGCTCACCGTGTACTCCGGCCTGGCGGACGCCGTCAGCTCCCTGTTCGGCGGCGGCCCGGTGGAAGCCATCATCTCTGCCACAGGCGCGGCCCCGCAGCCGGTGCTGTCGGCTGTGATTATGATGACCATCATGGCGCTCATCCTCTTCCTGGGCCTGCTGCCCAAAATCGGGAAATTTGTGCCCAGCCAGTCCATTGCCGGCTTCCTGTTTATTCTGGGCGCCTTTGTCACCATTCCCGGGGACGGGGCGGCGGCCTTCACCACCGGCGAGGCGGGCGGCACCGTAATTGCGGCGGTTACCATGTCGGTCACCGCGGTGTTCGACCCCTTCTTCGGCATGCTGGCCGGCATTGTGCTGAAGCTTATTGTGGCCGCCACCGGCCTGGCGCTGTAACCTATTTTTGGAAAGGATGTTTTCTTTGATGCAGGAATATTATACTCTGGAGGTTGCCGGAGTAACGCGGCAGCTGCCTATTATGCAGATTTCCGACCATCTGGCCATTGCCAGCTTCGTGATTTTGGGGGACTGCGAGATCGTTACCAAATCCGCCCCTCTCATTGAAGAGAAGCTGCCGGAGGTGGATTTCATCGTCACCGCCGAGGCCAAGGGAATCCCCCTGGTGAACGAGCTGTGCCGCCTGCGGGGCCTGCCCTACTACATTGTGGCCCGCAAGAGCGTAAAGCCCTACATGAGCCACCCCATCACCGACGAGGTGGTGTCCATCACCACCCAGAAAACCCAGACCCTTTGCCTGGACGGCAAGGACGCCATGCTGCTGAACGGCAAGCGGGTCGCCATTGTGGACGACGTGATCTCCACCGGCGAATCCCTGCTGGCCATTGAGCGCCTGGTGGAGAAGGCCGGCGGCAACATTGTGGCCAAGGCCGCTATCCTGGCGGAGGGCGACGCCGCCCAGCGGGATGACATTATCTTCCTGAAAGAGCTGCCCTTGTTCCCTCTTCAGGGGTAAGGGATTTCCTGTAAAAAAGACAGTAAGCAGCTCCGCCGGCCGAAGGGCTGACGGGGCTGCCTTTTCTGTTCCGGGGCGCCCGTTTCCCCCAAAAGCACGGGCCGAAAAAATTTTGAAAAAACAGGGACGAAAGGATTGCTATGTTCTCACTTCTGCTTGCTATCATCTACCTTGCCTTCATCAGCCTTGGCCTGCCGGATTCCCTGCTGGGCTCTGCCTGGCCTGTCATGCACCTGGAGTTGGGCGTGCCGGTTTCCTATGCGGGGATCGTCACCATGATCATCTCAGGCGGGACGATTGTGTCCAGCCTGTTTTCCGACGCCCTCACCAGGAAATTCGGGGCGGGGCTTGTCACCGCCGTAAGCGTGCTGATGACGGCCGCCGCCCTGCTGGGCTTTTCCTTCACCGGTGCCTTCCCGCTGCTGTGCCTGTGGGCCGTGCCCTACGGGCTGGGGGCCGGGGCCGTGGACGCGGCGCTGAACAATTATGTGGCGCTGCACTATGCCTCCCGCCACATGAGCTGGCTGCACTGCTTCTGGGGGGTGGGCGCGGCGGTAAGCCCCTACATTATGAGCTGGGCCCTCTCGGGCGCGATGGGCTGGCAGCAAGGGTACCGGACGGTTTCCGTTATCCAGTTTGCGCTCACCGCCGTTTTGTTCCTGAGCCTGCCCATGTGGAAGAGGAAGGATGCGGAAAAGGCGGAGGAACGGGCGGCCGCCCCCCGGCTGACCCTGCCCCAGGCCATGAAAATCCGGGGCGTGCCGCTTCTTCTGATCACCTTCTTCTCTTACTCCGCCGCGGAAGGCACCACCGGCCTGTGGGCCAGCAGCTACCTGGTGCAGTTTCACGGCGTTGACCCGGAGCTGGCCGCCAGCTTCGCCTCCCTCTTCTTCCTGGGCATCACCTTCGGCCGGTTCCTGTGCGGATTTTTCGCGGACAAGCTGGGGGACCGGATCCTCATCCGGGCAGGCGTGCTCATCGCCCTGGCGGGAGGTGTGCTCATTGCCCTGCCGGTGGGGATCCACGGGCTGGCGCTGGCGGGCCTGCTGGTCATCGGCCTGGGCTGCGCTCCCATTTACCCCTCCATCATCCATTTCACCCCCTTCCGCTTCGGCAAGGAGAATTCCCAGGCCATCATCGGCATTCAAATGGCCTGCGCCTATGTGGGCTCTACCTTTATGCCGCCCATCTTCGGCCTGCTGGCCAACCATGTGTCCATTGGGCTTTACCCGGCCTACCTCCTTCTCTTCGTGCTTCTGATGCTCGTCACCTCAGAACGGCTGAACCGCATCTGCGGGGCCGGGCAGGCATGACAAAAGAACCAGAGAACAGCGCACAGGCGCCCAGCTTCCGCAGGCAGCGGAGGCTGGGCGCCTGATCAGTTCCGGCCGCCGTCCCGTTCCCCTGCCCGCCATTGGCTGGGGGAAAGGCCGGTTTCCCGGCGGAACAAACGGTAGAACTGGGTTTGGTCTGGGTACCCCACCTCAGCGCCCACCTGCCGGATGCTTTTCTCGGTGTCGCGCAGAAGCTGCCTGGCCTTCTGAAGCCGCAGGCGCGCCAGGTACCGGCCCACCGAAACGCCGTACTGCCGGCGGAATACCCTCCCCACATAGTCCTCGCAGTAGCCCAGCTCCTCCGCCAGGGAGGAGAGGGAAAAGGGCTGGTCCAGCCGGGAGGACACGGCCTTCAGAATTTGGTAGGCCAGGGGGTTGCGCCCCTCCTGGTCGGAGCTGTACAGCAGGTACAGGATGCTGTGGAACAGAGAATCCTGAAAGGCCTGCCGTTCCGCCGCCTCCTGGCGGCAGCGGGCCAGGGCTTCCAGCAGGGGGAGCAGGCTTTCCCGGCGGAACCGGCCGGAAAGGGGCAGGCGCAGGTCCGGGCCGCCGTCCTCCTCCCGGAAATCCCCCTCAAAATGAATATAAAAGTAAAAGGGGGAAGGGCTGCCCCGTTCCCCGGTCTGCAGCAGCCCCGGCCGCTGAATGTACCATTCCCCCTGAGACACCGCCGCCGGGACGCCCTCCTCCTCAAAGTACAGCGTCCCTTCCAGCAGAAGCAGCAGCACGCCCTGGGAAAACCTGCGGGTGACGTGGCGCTCCCCCGGGAAAAAGCGGCGGAACGAACAGTCTGTCATCCGGGCTCCGCCCGCGTCCAGATAAGGCATTTTCCCCTCACCTTCCCTTCGCTGCTTTTATCATACGCGGATTTTCGGAAAATGCAAGGGATGATTTTTGATTTCCCGAAATTTTCTGATTTTTACACAGGAGGAAAAGTCGGAATTTGCCTAATATCCGGTAGGTTTCAGCCCTTGCCGCCGGGGCCCGCCGCCGCTACAATGAAGGTAGAAACAAGAGGGAGGAATCGCGCCATGAAAACAAAATTGTACGAGCCCGCTTTCCGCTTTTTCCCCGCAGGGGAAATCCGCCCCGCCGGGTGGCTGCGCCGCCAGCTGGAAATTCAGGCGGAGGGCCTTTCCGGGAACCTGGACAAATTCTGGCCCGACATCAGCGACAGCCGGTGGATCGGCGGCAGCCGGGAGGGCTGGGAACGGGTCCCCTACTGGCTGGACGGCTTCCTGCCCCTGGCCTGGCTTCTGGACCGGGAGGACCTGAAGCAGCGGGGGAAACGGTATGTGGACGCCATTCTGGCAGGGCAGAGGGAGGACGGGTGGCTGTGCCCCTGCAGCGACGGGGAACGGGCGGACTACGACATGTGGGCCCTGTTTTTGATTTTGAAGGTGCTGGTCCTGTATGAGGATTTGACGCAGGATCCCAGGATTGAGCCGGCGGTGTACCGGGCTTTGAAAAACCTGGACCGGCACATAGACGCCAACACCCTGAACCGCTGGGCGCAGACCCGCTGGTTCGAGTGCTGGATCCCCCTTCTCTGGCTGTATGAGCGCAGGCCGGAGGACTGGATGCTGGGCCTGGCCCGCAAGCTGAAGGCCCAGGGGCTGGACTACGAGGCTGTTTTTGAGGACTTCCTCTACCGGGAACCGGAGGAAAAGGGCCGGTGGAGCCAGATGAGCCACGGGGTCAACCTGGCCATGATGCTGAAAATTTCCGCCCTGACCAGCCGCCTTTCCGGCAGCCGGGAGGAATTCCGCAAAACGGACCGGATGCTGGAGCTGCTGGATCGCTGCCACGGGACGGCGGTGGGAATCTTTACCGCCGACGAGTGCCTGGCCGGGCAGAGCCCGGTGCGGGGGACCGAGCTGTGCGCCGTGACGGAGATGATGTATTCGATGGAGCATCTGGCGGCGGCCTCGGGGGAAGGGAAATATGCCGACCGGCTGGAGCTTCTGGCCTTCAACGCCCTGCCTGCCACCCTGAGCCCCGACATGTGGAGCCACCAGTACGACCAGCAGGTAAACCAGATTTCCTGCGTAGTCATGGATTCCCCGCCCTTCGGCACCAACAGCGGCGAATCTAACCTGTTCGGGCTGGAGCCCAACTATGGCTGCTGCACCGCCAATTTCAACCAGGGGTGGCCGAAGTTCGCCCTTTCTACTATGCTGCGGGGGCAGGGCGGCGTGTACCTGGCCTCGTACGCGCCCAACAAAGTTTGCACGCAAATAGACGGCATGCCGGTGGAGGTGGAGGTTTCCGGCTCGTACCCCTTCCGGCTGGAGGCGGACGTGACGGTGCGCGCCCCGGAACCCGTCCGCTTTCCCTTGCTGCTGCGCATTCCGGGCTGGGCGGCTGCCGCCTCTGTCACCACAGAGGGGGAAAGCCTGGCCGCGGAGGCGGGGGCCTGCCTGCCCCTGCGCCGCCTGTGGAAGGGGGAAACCACCTTTCACGTGGCCTTCGCCGCCGCGCCGGAATGGATGGGCCGCCCCCACGGGATGGCGGCACTGCGCCGGGGCCCGCTGGTGTACGCCCTGCCCCTTGGGGAGGAATGGCAGCAGATCCATCAGGAAATTCCCGGGCGGGAATTCCCCCACTGCGACTACCAGGTGCTGCCCACCACCCCCTGGGCTTACGGCTTTGCCGGAACAGAGGCGGCGGTGAAGGAGCGGCCCATGGGGACCTTCCCCTTCTCCCCGGAGGGCGCGCCGGTGGGGCTTGAGGTGCTGTGCGCCCCGGTGGCCTGGGATTCCGCAGACGGCTGCGCCGCTCCCCTGCCCCGCAGCCGGGAGGCCGTGGGCCCGGCGGAGAAAAAGCTCTTCCTCCCCTACGGCTGCACCAGCCTGCGCATGACCGAGCTTCCCCTCTGCCAGGGCGTTTCCCTGCGTTGAAGGGGAGCGGGCCTGAAAATTCCTCCTCCGCCCGCAGGCAGCTGTAAAATGGAAAACGCCGTGATTGAGGTGTGAGGGGGCCAGATTAGGCGGACGGCTTGACAGAGAGCGCCGGGCCGGATAGCCGGAGGCGCTCCGGCTGTTCAATTGGTTATCTCGCCTTTGAGAAGACCATGGTTCGCGGCGGTAAATGGCATAAAAATGTTTCAGAGGAAGAACCCTCCTGTGCGGTGCGGATGAGAAGCGCCGCACAGGAGGGTTTCCCTATGGTCGGAAGGAACCGGGGCCGCGGAAAAATGTCCGTTCGGAAGCGGTTGGGTTCGGAATACAAAAATCGCCGCGGGAAAGGCGTGTTCGGCCTTTCCCGCGGCAATGGGATGCACTGAAAAATATTACCCCACAATGATTTTTCCTTCGGGGAGGACGGCGCCGGCACGGCGGGCCTTTTTCCCCGCAATGGCAAGCCCCAGGGAAACGGGGCCTACCCGGCCGATGAACATGGTAAGGCTCAGGGCGACCTTGGAGATGGGGCTGAGGATTTGAGTGATGCCGGCGGTGAGCCCCACGGTGCCGAAGGCGGAAACCGCCTCGAACAGGGCGTCCACGGTGGAGATGGCATGCTCGTCGTTGGAGGTGAGGATGACGGCCGTGGTGAGAAATACCACCAGAAAAGCCACCGACACAATGGTTAAGGCGCGGTACACCACCCCTTTGTCAATGCGGCGCTTGTTCAAAATGGTGTCCTCATGGCCGCGGATGACGCTGAGCACGGTGGAAGCCAGCACCACAAAGGTGGTGGTTTTGATTCCGCCGCCGGTGGAGGCGGGGGACGCGCCGATGAACATGAGCAAAATGGTGAGCAGCTTGGTCACGTCGTGCTCCTGGGCGATGTTCACCGAGGCAAACCCGGCCGTGCGGGCGCTGGCAGACTGGAAGAAGGAGGCGTTCAGCTTGCCGAAGAAGCTGAGGCCCTTCAGGGTGTTGGTGTACTCCAGAAGCAGGAACAGAACCGTGCCAAGCACCAGCAGAATGGCAGTCATTTTCAGCACCACGGCGCTGTGCAGGGTAAGGTGGGCCCGCTTCTGCCTGCGCAGTATGGGGCGGATTTTGGCGGTGTACAGATCGCTGATGACAATGAAGCCCAGGCCGCCGGTGATGATGAGAAAAGCGATGACCATGCTCACCAGGGGATCGTCGATGTAGCCGATGAGGCTGCCGTCCTTCCAGCGGAAGCCCAAAATGTCAAACCCGGCGTTGCAGTAGGCAGAGACGGCTTCAAACACCGAGATCCACAGGCCGTAGGGGCCGAACTGGGGGACAAAGCGGATGCACAGCAGCACCGCGCCCACAAACTCACAAGAGAGCGTGAATGCCAGAATGATCCGCACCAGCCGGTAAATGGAGACCGTGTTGCCGGCGGTGTTCTCAATGGCCAGCTGCATGTCCCGCAGGCTCAGCTTCCGCCGCACCAGAAGGGTGAAGCCGGTGGTAAAGGTGATGATGCCCAGGCCGCCGATCTGGATGAGCAGAAGGATGATCACCTGGCCCAGGGTGTTCCAGTGGGTCCAGGTGTCGAACACCACCAGGCCGGTGACGCAGGTGGCGGACACCGAGGTGAACAGCGCGTCAATAAACGAGGTGGCCTGCCCGGAGCGGGAGGCCGCAGGCAGCATAAGCAGCAGGGCGCCCACAAGAATGACCAGGGCGAAGCTGCTCACTACGAGACGGACAGGGGCGATGGCCTTGATTTTTTTCACAAGCTCGCCGGGGTACCGCATGGTTTCAACACCAAGCCTTTCCTACATCGAAAATCAGAGTAAAATTAAAAAATGAATCCGGGCGCTTACCTGGGGCGGGCGCCGTCCAGCCCGAACAGGCGGTTGTTCTGGTTCAGCCTGTCCAGCAGCACGGCCAGGGGCAGGCCCAGCGCGTAGCACACCACCAGCTGACCCGCGCCCACCGAAAGGGCGTTTGCCAGGAAGGCAGGCCACAAAAAGCCGCCGGGGGAGACAAGGGTAATTTCCAGGCCCACAATGAGGGCGTTGAACAGCACGGGGGGCAGGGGGGCCAAAACCGGGATCCCCTTTACCCGAACGTTCCGCACGGCCCGGGTGGCAAGGGCCGCCGTCAGCGTGGCCAGGGTGCCGAACACCATGTCCATGGCGCCCATGCTGCTCCACAGGTTGCTTAAAAAGCAGCCGATGGCAAGGCCGGGAATGGCCGCGGGGGTGAACATGGGCAGCACCGTCATGGCCTCGGAAAACCGGAACTGTACCGGGCCGTAGGCCCAGTTCAGCGCGGCGGCCACCAGGGTGAGCACCGTGTACAGGGCGGCGATCATGGCCGCCTGCACCAGGAACCGGATGTTTGTGGTTGTTTTCATGCTTTCATTCCTCCGTAGTTTGTTTTAAGGTCAGGAGTTTGCGACTGACCGCGCCCCACTGGGGGACAGCTCTATTAGCATACTATAAACGGGGAGGAAAAGCAAGGGGATCTTGAGGGAAAATGAAGGAAAAAGGGGAAGCGCGTTTTTCCGCATGGAAGAAGGGATCCTTCCTGGGCGGAAGCCCAGGCGGATCCCTTGCTTTTTGTCATGTATGCCGCGGGCGGGGCGTTTTTTCCCCCGCCGTGTTATTCCCGGCGCGGGTCTGCCTTCCCCTCCTGCGGGGGAGCAGACGCAACCTGCTTTTCGATAGAGATTTTGGCGATGCGGCGCTCCTCCACCGTCACCACCGTAAGGGTGAGGGGAGGAATCTGCACGCTGGGGTGCTCGTCCGGGGTGGGCACCCGGCCCAGGTACTCCATCATCAGGCCCGCAATGGTGTCGTAGTCCGTTTCCGGCAGCTTGACCCCCACCAGATCCTCAATCTCATCAATGGGGGTGGCCCCGTCTACAGTGAATTTGTTTTCCGCCACCTTGTGGATCTCTTCCTCTTCGTTGTCGTATTCATCCTGGATATTGCCCACAATGGATTCCACCAGATCCTCCATGGTCACCAGGCCCTCGGTGCCGCCGTATTCGTCCACAATAATGGCAATCTGAACCTTGCGTTCCGTCATTTCCTTGAACAGGTCGCTGCACTTCTTGCTTTCCGGAATGAAGTAGGCCGGGCGCATCAGCTGGGTGATCGGCGCCTCGGGCTGGGCGTGAGGCCCTACATATTTCAGCAGATCCTTTACATATATAATGCCTACCACGTTGTCCAGATCCTCATGATACACCGGAATGCGGGAGCAGCCCTCTTCCATGGAAAGCGCCACCACATCCTGAACGGTGCAGGTATCTTCCACAGCGTGAATGTCGGTGCGGTGGGTCATGGCCTCCACCACGGTGGCGTCGCTGAAATCGAAGATGTTGGAGATCATGTCCTTGGCATTTTCCCCAATGACACCCTTTTCCTCGCCGGCGTCCACCATCATGAGAATTTCTTCCTCTGTGACCGTCTGCTCATTGCCGTTGGGATTCAGGCCCAGCAGCTTGAGCACAACCTTTGTGGAAAAGGAAAGCAGGGCCACCACCGGGCGGCAGACTGTGGAAACAGCGTTGAGCACGCCGGCAAACCGGAAGGAGAGAGCCTCCGCCTTCTGCATGGCGATTTGCTTGGGCACCAGCTCGCCGAACACCAGGTTGAAATAACCCAGCAGAAGGGTGATAAGCACGGTGGAAACGCCGCTCACCAGGCTGGCCGGCAGCGAGGGCGCAATAGACAGAATGGCGCTGGTCAGCTGGGGGGCGAAGTTCTGTGCCGCAGAGGCCGAGGAAAGGAAGCCCGCCAGGGTGACGCCGATCTGGATGGTGGAGAGAAAGCGGCTGGAATTTTCCGTAAGCTTCAGCACACGGATGGCCCGCTTGTCGCCCTCTTCCGCCATTTTGCGGATCTTGTTGTCGTTCAGAGTGATGACGGCGATTTCAGCGGAAGCGAAAAAGCCGTTCAGCAGGATGAGCACCACCAGCAGCACAATGGACAACACTCCGTTGTCGGCGGCAGGCTGGGCGCTCAGGACTTGGAATGGAAGTGACCCCTCAGGTTCGGGAGGCATAGGTTTTCCCCTTTCTTAAATAAAAAATTTACAGAATGGAATAAAGGGCGGAGGTCCCCCGCGCACCGGCGGCGGGCGTTCCGCCCCTTTTCCTGACTGTCGGGTGGATGCGGAGATAATGTATATTTTACCGCATTTTCATTCTCCGCGCAAGTGTACGGCGGCACGCTGAGGGCTTGCCAGACCACGTGGGAGGGCGCGCGGGGTACGGGAAAGGGGAAAAAAAGTTCCACAGCTGAAATGGCGGTGGAAAACAGGCGGATTTCGCCTCATTCCCGCAAAGGGGACGAAGAAGAAAATTTGTGAGAAATTTCACAGGCAATAGGGAAGAAAAACGCGCTGCGCCCTTTACACAGCGCTGAAAAAATGGTAGAATTCAGATAGTGCAGTCTGGATGCGGGTCCGGCCTGCCAGGCGTCTTATAATTATCCTTAAAAGGAGGAAAAATATCATAATGGATTCAAGAAAAATGAAAACCATGGATGGCAACACCGCCGCCGCGCATGTATCTTATGCGTTTACCGACGTTGCTGCCATCTATCCCATCACGCCTTCTTCCCCGATGGCGGACGAAACGGACAAGTATGCCGCTGCGAACCGCAAAAACCTGTTCGGCCGTGAAGTAAAGGTAACCGAGATGCAGTCTGAGGGCGGCGCCGCCGGCGCGGTGCACGGCTCGCTGGCTGCCGGCGCCCTGACCACCACCTACACCGCTTCCCAGGGCCTGCTGCTCATGATCCCCAACATGTACAAGATGGCCGGCGAGTTCCTGCCCAGCGTCATTCACGTGTCGGCCCGTTCCCTGGCCTCTCACGCGCTGTGCATCTTCGGCGACCACTCTGACGTTTACGCCTGCCGCCAGACCGGCTACGCCATGCTGTGCTCCAACAGCCCGCAGGAGGTTATGGACCTGGGCGCCGTGGCCCACCTGGCCGCCATCAAGGGCAAGGTTCCCTTCCTGCACTTCTTCGACGGCTTCCGCACCTCCCACGAGATCCAGAAGATCCATATTTGGGATTATGAGGATCTGGGCGACATGCTGGATTGGGACGCCGTGGAGGAGTTCCGCCGCAGCGCCATGAACCCCGAGCATCCCTGCACCCGCGGCACCGCTCAGAACGACGACATTTTCTTCCAGGCCAGCGAGGCCGGCAACAAGTACTATGACGACCTGCCGGCAGTGGTTGTGGATTACATGAACCAGGTCAACGCCAAGATCGGCACCGACTACAAGCCCTTCAACTACTATGGCGCTCCGGACGCGGAGCTGGTCATTGTGGCCATGGGTTCTGTGTGCGAGTGCGCCGAGGAAGTGGTGGACTACCTGAACGCCGCCGGCGAGAAGGTGGGCCTGGTGAAGGTTCACCTGTACCGTCCCTTCGTGCCCCAGTACCTCACCGACGTGCTGCCCAAGACGGTGAAGAAGATCTCCGTGCTTGACCGCACCCGTGAGCCCGGCTCCATCGGCGAGCCCCTGTACCTGGACGTGCTGGCCTCCCTGAACGGCACCGAGTTCGGCTCTGTGCCCATCTACACCGGCCGCTACGGCCTGGGCTCCAAGGACACCACCCCCGCCGACGTGATCGCCGTGTACCGCAACATGGAGAGCGCCACCCCCAAGAAGCGCTTCACCGTGGGCATTGTGGACGACGTGACCCACCTGTCCTTGGACAACAGCGAGAACCCCGACACCGCCCCCGCCGGCACCACCTCCTGCAAATTCTGGGGCCTGGGCGCGGACGGCACCGTAGGCGCCAACAAGAACTCCATTAAGATCATCGGCGACCACACCGACATGTACGCGCAGGCCTACTTTGCCTACGACTCCAAGAAGTCCGGCGGCCTGACCGTTTCCCACCTGCGCTTCGGCCATAAGCCCATCAAGTCTACCTACTACATCAGCAAGGCTGACTTCGTGGCCTGCCACAAGCCTTCCTATGTCAATGAGTACGACATGGTGCAGGACGTAAAGCCCGGCGGCAGCTTCCTGCTGAACTGCCAGTGGAGCGACGAAGAGCTGGACAAGCACCTGCCGGCCAAGATGAAGAAGTATATCGCGGAGAACAACATCAACTTCTACACCATCGACGGTGTGAAGCTGGGCAAGGAGATTGGCCTGGGCAACCGGATCAACACCATCCTCCAGTCCGCCTTCTTCAGCATTGCCAACATCATCCCCTCCGAGCAGGCCATCCAGTATATGAAGGACGCCGCCACCAAGTCCTACAGCAAGAAGGGCCAGAAGATTGTGGACATGAACCACGCCGCCATTGACCGCGGCGCTCAGGAGTACCACAAGGTGAACGTGCCCGAGTCCTGGAAGGACGCTGTGGACGAGGCCGTGGAGGAGAAGGAGATTAAGGGCACCCCCGCACAGGTGAAGTATGTGAAGGAAGTGCTCATCCCCGCCAACAAGTACAAGGGCAACCAGCTGCCTGTTTCCACCTTTGTGGATATGGCCAACGGCGCTGTGCCGGCCGGCACCTCCGCTTACGAGAAGCGCGGCATCGCCATCGACATTCCCGAGTGGAACCCGGACAACTGCATCCAGTGCAACTTCTGCTCTTATGTCTGCCCCCATGCCGTTATCCGTCCGGTGGCCCTCACCGAGGAGGAGGCCAAGAACGCCCCCGCCAGCATGAAGATGAAGGACATGACCGGCATGCCCGGCATGAAGTTCGCCATGACCATCTCCGCCTGGGACTGCTCCGGATGCGGCTCCTGCTCTCAGGTCTGCCCCGGCATGAAGGGCGCCAAGGCTCTGACCATGAAGCCCATGGAGACCCAGCTGGTCAGCCAGGAAGGCTTCGACTACGGCCGTTCCCTGCCCAAGAAGCCCGAGGTTCTGGAGAAGTTCAAAGAGACCACGGTAAAGGGCAGCCAGTTCAAGCAGCCTCTGCTTGAGTTCTCCGGCGCCTGCGCCGGCTGCGGCGAGACTCCTTACGCCAAGCTGGTCACCCAGCTGTTCGGCGACCGGATGTACATCGCCAACGCCACCGGCTGCTCCTCCATTTGGGGCGGTTCCGCACCGGCGACTCCCTACACCGTCAACGAGAAGGGCCACGGCCCCGCCTGGAACAACTCCCTGTTTGAGGACAACGCAGAGTTCGGCCTGGGCATGACCCTGGCGCAGAACGCCATCCGCGGCCGCCTGCGCGAGTATATTGAGGGCATCATGGCTTCTGAGCAGGCTTCCGAAGAGATGAAGGCCGCCTGCCAGAAGTACCTGGATACCTTCACCGACAGCAAGGCCAACCGCGAGGCCACCGACGCCCTCATCCCCGAGCTGGAGAAGGCTGCCGCCGCCGGCTGCGAGCTTTCTGCCAAGGCTTTGAAGGATAAGGACTACCTGGCCAAGAAGTCCATGTGGATCTTCGGCGGCGACGGCTGGGCCTACGACATTGGCTACGGCGGGCTGGACCACGTGCTTGCCTCCGGCGAGAACGTGAACGTGCTGGTGTTCGACACCGAGGTGTACTCCAACACCGGCGGCCAGGCTTCCAAGTCCACGCCTATCGGCTCTGTGGCTCAGTTTGCCGCAACCGGCAAGGGCACCAAGAAGAAGGACCTGCCGGCTATGGCCATGAGCTACGGCTATGTGTATGTGGCTCACGTGGCTATGGGCGCCGACTACAACCAGACCATCAAGGCCATTACCGAGGCGGAAAGCTACAACGGCCCCTCTCTCATCATTGCTTACGCTCCCTGCATCAACCATGGCATCAAGGGCGGCATGGGCATTTCTCAGATGGAAGAGAAGAAGGCTGTGGAAGCCGGCTACTGGCAGAATTTCCGCTTCGATCCCCGTCTTGCCGACCAGGGCAAGAATCCGTTCCACCTGGACAGCAAGGCTCCTACCGCCAGCTACCGCGACTTCATCATGGGTGAGGTCCGTTACAACTCCCTGACCCGCGCCTTCCCGGACCGCGCCGAGCAGCTGTTCGCCGAGGCCGAAAAGGTTGCCAAGGAGAATTACGAGCGCCTGGCAAAGATGTCTGAGTAAGACAGACTCTTTACACGCAAAAACCCGCACTGCAAGGGGGGGAAGGGCCCGCAAGGCCCTTCCCCCCTTCGTTCTGCCCGAAACGGGCCGCGATAGGAAGCAGGAAGCGCAGGCCCGGTAAGAGCCTGCGCTAAGGCTGTCGATAACCCCAACATGGCGGCGCAGGAGATCGCAGAATCGGGGGCTTCGGGTCTTGTCTGCATTGTGGCACGGCAAAGCCGCGTCACGCGTTGAAGGGTTCTTCTGCAGGACTTCCCTGCAAAAGAACCCTTCGTGCTATTTTCAAGTCCGTTTCACGGCTATTTGCGGGGATCTGGGTCTCCGCTCCCGCTCTGGTCGGCGCCTTGTTTGTGCGCCGCTGGCATGCCGCTCCCTTTTGAAAAAGGTGGACGAAAACTTCAATTTTTTCTTTTTTCAGCTTTTCCGCAAAACAAAGGGATTCCTCCGCCTCTCTGCGGCGAAGGAATCCCTTTGCTTTTATAAATTCCGCCCCTGCGCCATCGTCAGGCAGGGGGAGACGGGACGCTTGAGAAACAGCTGGCTACCGTCTGTGAACCCCTCTTCCCGCCCGGTCAGCTCCTGGATCAACAGGGAGCGCAGCTCTTCCACCCGTTCCCTGCAGGCGGCGTCGTGAACCGCGTTATGCCGTTCCTCCGGGTCTGCATCCAGCTGGAAGTAACGCTCCGCCCCCGTCTGGGAATACCAGACGTATTTGTCCTTCGCCGTGACAATCCAATGGGAGGACAAATCCCCCGCGGTGTGCTCGCCGTGAAGATAGGTTCTGTGGTTCAGCTCCTCTGTCAGCATGTTGCCGCCGTCCGTATAGGGCTGTTCCGCGCCGGCCAGGGCGAGGCAGGTGGGCATCACGTCGCGCAGCTCCACAAGGTTTTCCGACACAACGCCCTGCGCGCCAATAAATTCCTTCGGGCCGGACACAATCATGGGAATATTGGCGCTGCCCTTGTAGGCGCGGCTCTTTCGGGAAAGACAGTGGTCCGACAGAAGCTCCCCATGATCGGAGGTAAACAAAATGACCGTGTTATTCTCCAGCCGGTGCTCGGTGAGGGCAATCAGAAGACGGCCAATCTGGTGGTCCACATGGGTGATGCAGGCGTAATAGCCCACCTGCTGCCGCCGGATCAGCTCCGAGTCGGCAGGCCCCGTGGAGGTGTTGAACTGCCGGCCCTGGCGGGCGAGGGCCTCCCGGTCGTCCCAGTCCCCGGAAACAGGGGGCCGAAGCTTCTTGCGCTCGTACATGTCAAAGTAGCATTGGGGCGCGTCGTAGGGCGCATGGGGACGGACATAGGAAACCATGAGGAAAAACGGCATGTCCGGATCCCGCCTGCGCAGGAAGTCGATGCTGCGGTCCGTCACCCAGTTGGTGGGGTGGTACTGCTCTGGGTAGCACCAGGGGCGGGCAATATAGGAATTGCAGTCGATCCCCGTTGCCGTCACATCTGCAGAAACGCCCAGTTCGTTCTTCAGCCAGTAGAAATAATCGTCGGCATACTGCTGGTTTTCCCCGTAGGGTACGCTGGAATACCGGTAATGGTGCAAATACCCGTCATGCAGTTCCACATTGTGAAACCCCAGCGTTCTGCGCAGGGGATGCACATGCATTTTTCCCACGCACTGGGTGTAATAGCCTGCCTTTGCCAGCTGCCCGGCCAGCGTGCAGGGGTAGTCCCAGGAAACGCCGTCGGCATAGCCCACCCTTCCGCAGTGCTGGGGAGAAAGCCCCGTGTGCAGCACCGCCCGCGCAGGCACGCAGCTGGGGCATGCACTTTGCGCGTTGGGGAAATAAATCCCGTTGGCCGCGAGGGAATCCAGATAGGGCGTTTTCACATCGGGGTGCCCCGCCGCCCCCATACAATCCCCCCGCATTTCATCGGTCATAATCAGCACAATATTGGGTCTGTTCTGTTTCATACAACGACTCCTTCCCTGGAAATCCACGTCCCCAAGCCTGTTCTCCGCCGCCCTCCGGCATTTTTCCCCGCGCTGCAGGCGGACGGCTGTGATAATCGTAGCACAGACGGCTTGGGAAAGCAATTCTTGTGAATAAAAAATTTACATATTTTCTTTCTTTTTTATCCAAGAAAACGCAAAATGGAAAAGAGAAGGAAGGAGATCTGTTTCAACCGGCCTGCCTCATCCCGGCCGGGAAGAATAGTATTCGTCCGCCAGAACCTGGCCGAACAGCTCCATGGCCGGGGAGGAGGTGACGAAGCCGGCCTCAAAGCTGTAGTAGTACAAACCGTCCACGCACATCAGGTTGCCGTCAAACAGCTCTATGGTGCACAGCAGCTGGTCCTGGCTGTCGTAGAAACGCATAAGCCCGCTTCCCCCTTCCAGAAAAATCTGGGGGAAACGGCCGATGTATTGATAGGTATCTGCGGCGAAGGCGTCCACCAGGGGGGTAATGACAGCTTCCTCCCGCACAAAGGTTTCTGAGCCGGATTCCACTTCCGCCGAAACGGCGGCTACCATCTCAGGCGTGAGCGGGAAGGCGTCCAGGAAGGGCGGTTCCTGGGAAAAGGGGATTTCCTTCCCTGCCAGGCGGTAGCCTGTCACCTGCTGGGAAAGCTGGTTTTCCTCCACGTAGAGGGAAAGGTTTTCGTCCACCGCCTGCCAAAGCTGGGTCTGGAACACAAAGCCGTCCAGGTCGCTGTAGACGATTTCAGCCACCTCCGGCATATCCTGGCAGATGCGGTACAGCTCCGTATACAGATCTTTCCGGAAATCTGCCATATCGATGGAAAGGAGCCGGTACCCTTCCCCCTCCGGGGCCAGGCGGAGCACCGCCGCCGAAACCATCCCCCGCTCCGCCTCAAGCAGGGATTCTTTCAGGGAAAATTCCATCCCTATGGCAGCCGCCGTCACCACCAGCGTGCTGTCCGCCTCAGACGCGCCGGAGCGCACATCGTAAACAAACACCCCCGGAACGCGCACCGTACCGGTATGAGGATCATCCCAGCCTGCCAGGAAGGCGGACTCCACCGCGCCCAGGAACGGATCCTTCCCGCTGATCTGGTAGGGGGGAAGGTAAACGGAGGAGAGGGCGGCCTCCATGCTCTGGGTAAGGAAGAATTCCTTCGCCTCTGCCCGCAGCCCCTCCTGATCTGTCCACAGCAGGCCGTTTTCCTGCTGTTCATAGCCGGAGCTCAGGGGAAGGACGGCTGTTTCCAGCGAATAAGCGAGCATCTGCGCCATCTCCGCTGCCGAAGCCTGGGGAAGGCTGGAATCCGCGCGGTTCAGCAGGCTGGCCGCAGCCTGGGCGGAGTCCTGAGGGGAGGCGGCCATGGCCTGCCACACAGCCTGCAGCACGGCTGTTTTCCGCGCCGCGTCCCCTGTGCCGCCCGCCTCCAGCTCCATGTAGTACAGGGCCTCTTCCCCGCTCAGCCTCACCATGCCGGAGGCGAAGGCCAGCCCCCTGGCAACGTTGTCGGAACGGGTAGCCAAAAGCCCGCCTTCCTCCTCGGTGAGCGTCACCTCCACGCCGCCCAGCTCGTCAACAAAGGCGGCGGCGGCCTGGGCTGTGACAACGGCGGTTCCCTCAAAGCGAAGGTCGAGAAATTGCTCCACCGTCTGCTGCAGGCCGTCCAGCCCGCCTGCCGCATAAGCGGCGGCCAGAGGCCCGGTTTCCCCGTCGGGAAGCTCCGCCTGGCATTCCGGCAGAACCTGGGCGGCGCGCAGGGTCTGGCCCTGCCCGTCTGCCTGCAGGATAAGAAGAAGATCGACCTGGCCGGACTCGTCTGCCAGGGCGGCCAGGGAAAGGCCGCCCCCTTCCTCCGCAGTAAGGCTGGGTGCGTCCTCCGGCGAGGACGCACCCGCCGTGGCCGGTCCGGCCACGGCGGGCTCCATGCCCCTGAGAATGCCGGGGATGAGGGCGGCGCAGGCCAGAAGCACCATGCAGAAGGCCCCGGCCAGCGCCATGCGGCGCACCGCGGGCCTGCGGGCCCGGCGGCCCTGGCCGCCTGCCAGCACCTTTTCCCGCAGGGAGGCCTCGGGCCGCAGCTTCCGCACAGAATCCCGCAGCATATCCTCTCTCGACTTCATTCCTCACATCTCCTTTCCTCCAGGCCAAGGCGCAGCAACTCCCTGCCGCGGTGAAGCTGCACCTTCACCGTGCTTTCTTTCCGGCCCAGCAGCTCTGCAATCTCTGCGATCTTATACCCCTCGATATAGTGCAGGTGAATGACCGATTTATATTTTGGCGGAAGGCGGAGAAGCTCTTCCAGCAGGCCAATCTCCTCCTCCGTCTCCTCTGTCAAATCCACGCCGTCCCAGTCGGCCCTCCGCTTCCAGAAAAGGGAACGCCGCATGTCGTGGCACTTGTTTGCCATGACCCGCAGGAACCAGGCCTTCTCGTGCTCGCTGTCCGCAAACTGCGGGGGATGCTTCAGGTAGGCGCAGAAGGTTTCCTGCACCGCATCCTCCGCATCTTCCCGGCTGCAGAGCATAACCAGGCCCATGCGGTACAGCATAGCGCCGTACCTGTCGTACTGCTCTGCCAGATCCCTGCGCTGCCCGTCACCGTCCATCGCCCTTCCTCCTCTCTACACTCATAACACGATTTCCCCTGCCCCAGGGTTACAGGGGCGGAAAATTTTATTTTTCCCCATGGCAAAGCCCGGCGCCCCAGGGAAGGACGCCGGGCTTCTTTTTTCCGGCCGGTTATTCCGCTTTGGTAAGGATGCGGAGGCTGTAGGGCTCCAGCTCCAGAACGCCGGGGCAGGGCGCCCCGCTTTCCAGGTCGGCAAACCCCTGGGGCAGCTTCACCTGGGCGGGGGAGCCGCCGAAGTTCTGGACAAAATAGTAGGGCCGGCTTGTCTCGCGGTTTTCCCGCACATTCACCGTCACCTGGGCGGGCAGCTCCGTGTCGATGGCCCGCAGCCCCAGCTCACGGATGAGCGCGCCCAGGAAATCGTCCAGGAAATCCTGGCTGTTGCGGCTGCAGATATAATACGCGCGCCCTTTGCCGAACCGGTTTACGGTGAGGGCCGGGCGGCCCTGGTAAAAATCCTGCCCGTAGACGGCCAGAGGCTGCGCGGTGGTAAGGTTCACCAGCTCGCACAGCTCCCGGGCCTGGTAGCTTTCCTTCATGCCCGGCAGGCCCTTCCCCGGCAGAAGCTGCACCTGGTTGGAATCCTGGGGGTAAAGGGCGTCGATTTCCTCCGCCCGCAGGCCGAACACCTCGTCCAGCCCCTGGCCGGGAGCCCCGCCCAGGAAGCACAGGTCGTTCTCGTCTGCCACGCCGCTCCAATAGGTGCCCACCAGCACGCCGCCCTCCTCCACAAAGCGGCGCAGCTTGCCGGCGATGCCGGCCCGCAGCAGGTACAGCATGGGGGCCGCCACCAGCTGGTAGGGGGTCAGATCGGCCTCCATATCCACCACGTCCACATTGACGCCGTTCCGGAAGAAGGGCCGGTACATAGCCTTCAGGTCGCCCAGGAAGCCCTTTTCCGGCTGGCTGTTGATAAGGCCCTTGATCTGGTCCAGAATCCAGCGGTTTTCCATGTCGCACAAAAGGGCCGCCCTGGCCGGGAAGCGGGCGCCGCACAGCTGGGAAAGGCGGCCCAGCCGCTCCCCTACCTGCTGCACGTCCCGGAACACGCGGGTGCTGCCTGTGCCGTCGTGGCCCACCACCGCGCCGTGGAACTTTTCAAACCCGCCACGGCACTTGCGCCACTGGAAATACTGTACGCTGTCAGAGCCATGGGCCACCGCCTGCAGGGAAGAGAGCATGTGCATGCCGGGGCGGCGCAGCTTGGCCACGGGTTCCCAGTTGGTGGCGCTGGGGGAGGATTCCATCATCAGGAAGGGGCGGTCCGGCTTGAGGGATCGCATCAGGTCGTGGGCCATGGCGACGGAGGCCGCCTCCCCCTCCTCCCCGTTGTGCCAGTGGGGGTAGTTATCCCAGGAGATCACGTCGCACACATCCCGGAACTTCCCGTAATTCAGGCCGTCGTAAAAGCCCATCATATTGGTGGTGATGGGCACGTCCGGGCTGTACTGGCGCAGGGCCGCCGCTTCGGCCCGCATGAAATCCACCGTCTGGTCGGTGACAAAGCGCTTCCAGTCCAGCACAAGGGTGTGGTGGGAATGCTCCCCAATGCCTTCCATGGGGGAAGAAATCTGTTCCCAATCGCTGTAGCTGTGGCTCCAGAACGAATTCCAATAGGCGTGGTTCAGCGCCTCCAGCGTGCCGTATTTTTTCTTCAGCCATTCCCGGAAGGCCGCCTGGCACAGGGGGCAGTGGCATTCCCCGCCGTATTCGTTGGAAAGGTGCCACAAAATAACGGCCGGGTGCCTGCCGAACCGCTGAGCCAGGGCCCGGTTCATAGCCTGCACCTTTTCCCGGTACACAGGGGAGGTGTAGCAGTGGTTGTGCCGCTGGGAAAACAGGATGCGCCTGCCGTCCGGGTTGACCCGCAGAACCTCCGGATACTTCTGGGCCATCCAGCCGGGGCGCGCGCCGGAGGGCGTGGCCAGCACCGTGGAAATGCCCTGCCGGTACAGGTTTTCTATGATGGTTTCCAGCCAGTCGAACTCGTACCGGCCCTCCTCCGGTTCCAGCCGCTCCCAGTCGAAAATAGCCAGGGTCATGGCGTTGCAGCCGGCCTGCTTCATCAGCCGAAGATCCTCCTCCAGAATTTCAGGGGAGTCCAGCCACTGGCCGGGGTTGTAGTCGCCGCCGTGCAGCAGCGTATTCCAGTATTTCAAAATCTATTCCTCCTTCACTTGCCGCGCCCAATACGGCAGCTCTTCACTACAGAGATTATAGCATATATTCCTATAAAAAGAAATGGAAATGCACTGGTTTGGAACAATAAAAAACAGGTCAAGAAAGTACCAAAATTATCGTTTTTCTGCCAGCAGTTTTTTCCCCGGAGGGCTATAGTATGGGTAGAAAAAATGTCGTCAGCGACAAGAACGGGAGGAAAACCATGAGTATTTTAAACGATATTTCTGAAAACCTGCAGCGCGGCAAAGCGAAGGTCGTGAAGGAGCTGGTTCAGCAGGCCATTGACGAGGGCATTCCGGTACAGCAGATCCTGAACGAGGGCCTGCTGAGCGGCATGGACGTGATTGGCGAGAAGTTCAAGAACAACGAGGTGTTCGTGCCTGAGGTGCTGGTGGCGGCCCGCGCCATGAACATGGGCGCCGCCCTGCTGAAGCCCCTGATGGCGGAGGCCGGCGTGAAGGCGGCCGGCAAGGTGTGCATCGGCACCGTAAAGGGCGACCTGCACGACATTGGCAAGAACCTTGTGAAGATGATGATGGAGGGCAAGGGCCTGGAGGTTGTGGACCTGGGCACCGACGTGGACCCGGACACCTACGTGAAAACCGCTGTGGAACAGGGCTGCCAGATCATCTGCTGCTCCGCCCTTCTCACCACCACCATGGGCGTGATGGCCGACGTGGTAAAGAAGGCCGACGAGGCCGGCATTCACGACAAGGTGAAGATCATGATCGGCGGCGCGCCGGTCACCCAGTCCTTCTGCGATCAGATTGGCGCGGATAAGTACACCGCCGACGCCGCCAGCGCGGCCGACGCTGCGGTAGCGATCTGCCAGGCGGCCGCCTGCGCCTGACCGCAAAGGAGGGAACCCCTTGAAGCGCAACATGAAACAGTGGCTGGAGGAGCTGCGGGAGTCGCCTGTGAAGCGGGCCATGCCCGTCCTTTCGTTCCCCGCCATTCAGCTTATGGGCATCAGCGTGCGCGAGCTCATTAACAGCAGCGACGCCCAGGCCCGGGGCATGCAGCTGGTGGCACAGCGCACCAAGTCCGCCGCCAGCGTCAGCCTGATGGATCTGTCTGTGGAGGCCGAGTGCTTCGGCTCCACCATTCGCGTGTCAGACGACGAGGTGCCCACGGTGGTGGGAAGCGTGGTTTCTTCCCAGGAGGAAGCCCAGGCGCTGCAGGTGCCCCAGGTGGGCGCCGCCCGCACCGGCCTGTACCTGGAAGCGGTGAAAAAGGCGGCGGAGCTCATCACCGACCGTCCTGTGTTTGCGGGGGTCATCGGCCCCTTCTCACTGGCCGCCCGGCTGCTGGATGTGACAGAGATTATGATCGACTGCTATGACGAGCCGGATATGGTACACATGGTGCTGGAAAAGGCCACCCAGTTCCTGATTGCTTACTGCCAGGCCTACAAGGACGCCGGGGCCAACGGCGTGGTGATTGCCGAGCCGGTGGCCGGGCTGCTTTCCCCCGCGCTGGGCGAGGAATTTTCCGCCCCCTATGTGAAGCGCATGGTGGACGCGGTGCAGGACGATTCGTTCCTGGTGGTGTACCACAACTGCGGGGGCGCCACCATCCCCATGATCGACTCCATCCTTTCCACCGGGGCGGCCGCTTACCACTTCGGCAACGCCATCGACATGGAAGAGATGATGGGCCGCATTCCGGCCGGCACCGTGGCCATGGGCAACATTGACCCTGCCGGGCAGTTCCGCAACGGCACGCCGGAATCGATTCGGGAGGCTACCCTGGGGCTGATGGAGCGGTGCTGCCGGTACCCGAACTTTGTCATTTCCTCCGGCTGCGACATTCCGCCCCTTTCCCGCTGGGAAAACATCGATGCATTTTTCGCCGCGGTAGACGAATTTTACGCCAGGTAACCAGGCGGCGCGGCAAAAATTCTGCGGCGGCCCTGCCAGACAGGCGGGCCGCCGCTATTTTTCATTTTGGGTAGGTGTGTAATTCTATGAGCAACTACGACAGCCTTTGCCGCCAGGTGTGCGGGCTGGGCGCTTACAAGGCCGCGGTCATCGGCGTGGATCAGGTCGTTTTCGACCCCGGCTTCCGCACCCTGTGCGAACAGAACTCCTGCGGAAATTACGGGCAGTGCTGGATGTGCCCCCCGGACGCGGGCGACATCCACCAGCTGATTGAGCAGGCGCGCTCTTACGAAAAAATACTGGTGTACCAGCTGGTGGGCCAGCTGGAGGACAGCTACGACTTTGAAGGGATGATGGAGGCCGCCCGCCGGCACGGCGAGCTTTCTCTGGCCCTGTCAAAGCTGTTCGCCGGGCTTCCCTTCCCCCGCAAGCTGCAGCTGGGGGCGGGGGGATGCCATGTGTGCGAAACCTGCGCCAAGCGCACCGGGGAGCCCTGCCGCCACCCCGACCTGGCCCTGCCCTCGCTGGAAACCTACGGGGTGGACGTGTCTGCCCTGGCGGCAGCCAGCGGGATGAAATACATCAACGGGCAGAACACCGTCACCTATTTCGGCGCGCTTCTCTTCTGTGAATAAACGGGGCCTGCCGCAAAGGAGTGAAATGCTTTGGCACATGTGATTTGGAACGGGGAAAGCCGCGACGTACAGCCGGGAACCAGGCTCAGCCAGGTTTTGCCCCGCGGGGCCGTGGAAACGCCGTGCGCCGGCGCGGGGCGCTGCGGGAAGTGCCGGGTGCGGGTGCAGGGGCAGGTGAGCCCCCCTTCCCCGGAGGAACAGGCGCACCTTACCCGGGAGGAGCTGGCCCAGGGGATCCGCCTGGCCTGCCGGACGCTGGTTATGGGGGACTGCCGGGTAGATCTGCCCGGGGCCCGGGGCGGCGACCAGATCCGCACCGGCGGCAGCATGCCTGACTTTCCTCTGGCCCCCGCCTTCCGCCGCTGGGGCGCCGCGGTGGACATTGGCACCACCACCCTGGCCGCCCGCCTGTACGGCCCGGACGGCCGCCTGGCCGCGGAGGCCGGCGCGCCCAACCCGCAGGCCTCCTGGGGGGCCGACGTTATTTCCCGCATAGGGGCCGCCCTGCAGGGGGAGGGCGCCGCCCTGGCCGCCAGCGTGCGGGCAGGCGCGGCGGCCCTGCTGGAGGAAATGGCGGAAAAAGCGGGCGTCCCGGTGGAACAGATAGACGCCGCCGTGGTGACAGGCAACACCGCCATGCTGTACCTGCTGACAGAAACCTGCCCGGACGCCCTCTCCCATGCGCCCTTCCAGGCAGACCGCCTGTTTGGGGAGGAGACGGCCGCAGGGCGGCTGGGCCTTCCCTGCCGTGACGCCGCGGTGTACCTTCCCCCCTGCATGTCTGCCTTTGTGGGGGCGGACATTACCACCGCTCTGCTGGCCAGCGGCATCTGCAATTCCCCCGGCACCCGGATGATGGCCGACATCGGCACCAACGGGGAAATCGCCCTGTGGGCCGAGGGCCACCTGCGCTGCTGCTCCACCGCGGCTGGGCCCGCCTTTGAGGGGGCGGGCATCTCCATGGGCATGCCCGGGAAGGATGGGGCCATCGACCATGTTTCCCTGCAGGGGGGGAAGCTGTGCGCCCACGTGCTGGGGGACGCGCCGCCCGCCGGCATCTGCGGCAGCGGCATTGTGGACGCCCTGGCCTGCCTGCTGGAAACCGGAGACCTGGACGAAACCGGCTTTTTGGAGGACGAGGAAGCCCTTCTTCTGCCGCCGGTGCGCCTTACCCAGAAGGATATCCGCATGGTGCAGCTGGCCAAAAGCGCCGTATGCGCCGGCATGCGCACCCTGCTGCACACCGCCGGGATCCCCATGGACCAGGTGGAAGAGCTGGCCATTGCCGGAGGCTTCGGCAGCTACCTGGACGCCGGGAACGCCGGGCGCATTGGGCTGATTCCCCCTGAGCTGGCCCCCCGGGTGCGGGTGCTGGGGAACGCCGCCCTCAGCGGCGCTTCCATGCTGCTGCTGAACCGGGACTTCCGGCCCGCCGCCCAGGCCCTGGCCGCCCAGGCGGAAACGGTGGATCTCACCTCCAGCGAAGAATTCCTGGCCGCTTACACGGAGGGAATGTTTTTCTAAGGCCGCCCAGAGCGGCGCACTGCAATTAAAAACAGAAGGGAACCAGAGAAACATGAACAAGCAAAAGAAAAAGACCATCGCCCTGTTGGCCGCTGTGCTGGTGCTGGTGGCCGCCATGGCGGTCTGCTGGGCTGTTTTTGCCCCCAAGGGCAGCGCAGGCCAGAAAGAAATAGGGGTGACGGTGGTATACGGCGACGGTTCCACCGACGAGTACCAGATTTCCACCCAGGCAGAATTCCTGCGCCAGGCCCTGGAGGAACAGGAACTGGTCGCCGGGGAGGAATCCCAGTACGGCCTGATGGTCACCACGGTAAACGGTGTCACCGCCGACAGCAGCCTGGAGGAGTGGTGGTGCTTCACCAAGGGCGGGGAAACGCTGAACACCGGCGTGGATTCCACCCCCATTGCCGACGGGGATCATTTTGAAATCACCCTCACCACCGGCTATTGAACATGCAGCAGACCAGAAGAATCGTCACCGCCGCCCTGATGGCGGTCATCCTCATGGCCTCCAAGCTGGCACTGGATTCCCTGCCCAATGTGGAGCTGGTGAGCCTGCTGGTAATCCTGTACACGCTGGAATATCCCAAGCTGGCTGCGCCTGCGGTGTACACGTACTTTTTCCTCTACGGCCTGATGAACGGCTTCGGAATTTGGTGGATTTCCCAGTTCTATGTGTGGGCCGTGCTCATGCTGGTTACCCGCCTTCTGCGGGGGGCCTCCTCCCCTTTTTTCTGGGCGCTGGTCAGCGGCCTGTTCGGCCTTTCCTTCGGGGCGCTGTGCGCCGTCCCCTACGGGCTGCTCAACGGCGGCCTTGCGGCCGGCTTCGCCTGGTGGGTGACGGGAATCCCCTTTGATTTGCTTCATGGGGCGGGAAATTTCGTGGCGGCCCTGGTGCTGTTCAAGCCTCTGCGGGCCTGCCTGCAGCGCATCCGCGCCGCATACCCGGTATAAATCTGCAAAAAATGTCAAAAGGTCCCCGCCGCACGCTGTGCGGCGGGGGCCTTTCATTGCTTTTATGGAAAAATCCGGAAAGAATCTTCAGACCTGGACAGAG
>DVMK01000158.1 GCA_018715025.1 Candidatus Caccousia avistercoris | reverse complement strand
TGCTCACCGGCCTGTGCAACCCGCAGGTCATCCGCACCGCCGAGATGATGGACATGCGCTGCGTGGTGTTCGTGCGGGGCAAAGAGGTGGACCCGGCTATCCTCCAGTTGGCCCGCTCCCGGGACATTATGGTGCTGAAAACCGAGTACCGGATGTTCACCGCCTGCGGGCTGCTGTTCTCCGGCGGGCTTCGCGGGGAGAGTGGTACGGAATGAGCACGCTGACGCTGCGGTACCAGGTACCGGGGGATGATTTTACCCGCGCGGGGGAGGCCTCCAGCGACGTGAAGCGGAAGCTGAAGCAGCTGGGCTACAACCCGGACGCCATCCGCAAGGTGGCAATCGCCATGTACGAGGGGGAGATCAACATGGTGATCCACGCGGGCGGCGGCGAGGCTGTGGTGGACATTGACCCCAAGCAGGTGAGAATTGCGCTCATCGACCAGGGGCCCGGCATCCCTGACGTGGAAAAGGCCATGCAGGAGGGCTGGAGCACCGCCCCCGACAATGTGCGCAACCTGGGCTTCGGGGCGGGCATGGGCCTGCCCAACATGAAAAAATATACCGACGAGCTCCGCATAGAAACCAAGGTGGGCGAGGGAACGTCCCTGTACATGACGGTCAACGCCTGACCAAGGAGGGGGAGCGGGGCTGCAAGCGAGGTGAATCCCCAATATGGATCGTTTTTTTCACTCGGTTACTCTTGACAGCAGCAAATGTATGGGCTGCACCAACTGCATCAAGCGGTGCCCCACAGAGGCTATCCGCGTGCGCGAGGGCAAGGCCTGCATTATTTCCGAGCGGTGCATCGACTGCGGCGAGTGCATCCGCGTGTGCCCGCACCACGCCAAGCGGGCCCAGTACGACCACCTGGAGGTTTTGGACCGCTTCCGGTATAAAATCGCCCTGCCCGCGCCCACCCTGTACGGGCAGTTCAACCATTTGGACGACATCGACATTGTGCTCACCGGCCTGAAGCAGCTGGGCTTCGACATGGTGTTCGAGGTTTCCCGGGCGGCAGAGCTTGTGTCTGAGGCCACCCGCCGCATGATGAAGGAGGGCGCGCTGAAAAAGCCCGTCATCAGCTCCGCCTGCCCGGCGGTGGTGCGGCTTATCCGGGTGCGCTTCCCCGACCTGTGCGACCACGTGCTGCCGCTGGCCTCGCCCATGGAGTGCGCCGCCCGCCTGGCCAAGGAGGAGGCCGCCCGCCTGACGGGCCTCCCCCGGGAAGAGATTGGGGCCTTTTTCCTCACGCCCTGCCCCGCCAAGGTGACGGACGTGCGGGTCCCCCTGGACTTTGAAAGCTCTCAGGTAGACGGGGCCATTGCCATCAGCGAAATTTTCCCCAAGCTGACCGAGAAGATGGAGCACCTGCAGCAGGTGGAGCCCCTGCAGGGCTCCGGCGTAATTGGGGTGAGCTGGGCTTCCAGCGGGGGGGAAAGCGCCGCCCTGCTGAACGACAAGTACCTGGCTGCCGACGGGGTGGAGAATGTGATCCGCGTGCTGGAGGAGCTGGAGGACGAGCGCATCCGCGAGCTGGACTTCATTGAGCTGAACGCCTGCGCCGGGGGCTGCGTGGGGGGCGTGCTCTGCGTGGAAAACGCCTACGTGGCCAAGGCCAGGCTGCAGCGGCTCCGCCGGTACCTGCCCGTTTCCCGCAACCATCTGCCGGGGGACGTGCCGCAGGGGATGCGCTGGGAAAAAAGCCTGGAGTTCGCCCCGGTGCTGAAGCTTTCTGACGATATGGAGGAGGCCCTGCAGATGATGTCGGACATTGACCGCATCTGCGGGGAATTCCCCGGGCTGGACTGCGGCTCCTGCGGGGCGCCCTCCTGCCGGGCCCTGGCCGAGGACGTGGTGCGGGGCGAAGCCAGGAAGAGTGACTGCATTTTTGTCCTGCGGGAGGAGATCCGCAGCATGGCCAACGTGCTGGAAAGCATCGGGGGCTTTATTCCGGGGGAAAAGGGAAGGGGGAAGGAAACCACATGACAGTAAAGGAACTGGCGGCGGCCCTGGGGGCCCAGGTGCTGGTGGAGGGCGACAGCTCGCGCCGGGTGGAAACGGGCTACGCAGGGGACCTGCTCAGCTGGGTGATGGCCCGCCTGCCGGAGGGGGCCGCCTGGCTGACGGTGATGGGCAACCTGAACGCCGTGGCCGTGTGCTCGCTGAAAGACGGGGCCTGCATCCTGCTGACCGAAAACGCCCCTCTGGACGAAAACGCCAGAAACCGGGCAGAGCTGGAGGAAATCCCCGTGCTGCGCACAGAGGCGGGCGCCTACCAGACGGCCCTGCGGCTGGCCGCCCTGCTGGGGGAAGGGCCGTGAGGCTGCGGTACGACCTGCACCTGCACTCCTGCCTTTCCCCCTGCGGCAGCGACGACATGACCCCCAACAACCTGGTGAACATGGCGGCGCTGCTGGGGTACGACCTGATTGCCGTCACCGACCACAACGCCTGCGGGAACGCGGCCGCCGTGCTGCAGGCCGCCGGGCGGGCCGGGCTGCTGGCCGCCCCGGGCATGGAGCTGTGCACCGAGGAGGAGGCCCACGTGGTGTGCCTGTTCCCTGCCCTGGAGGCCGCGCTGGAGTTCGAGTCCCTGGTGCGCCGCCGCAGCATGCCGCTGAAAAACCGGCCGGAAATTTTCGGCCGCCAGCTTCTGATGGACGGGGACGACCGGCTGCTGGGCGAGGAGGAGCGCATGCTCATCAGCGCCGCCCAAATCGGCGCGGAGGAAGCCGCCTGCGAGGCGCGCCGCCTGGGGGGCGCGGCCTTCCCCGCCCATGTGGATAAAAATTCCTACAGCATTCTGGCCAGCCTGGGCGATATTCCCCCGGAGCCAGGGTTCCGCGCGGCGGAGATCAGCCCGGCCGGGGATGCGGAAGCCCTTCTGGCGCGATGCCCCGCGCTGGGGGGCATGCTGCTGCTGACCAATTCGGACGCCCATTATCTGGAAAATATGAGGGACCCGGGCCCCTGGCTGGATTTGCCGGAAAAATCTCTGGACTGCCTCATTTCAGCATTAAATGGAGAA
>DVMK01000157.1 GCA_018715025.1 Candidatus Caccousia avistercoris | reverse complement strand
GGACATCGTGGAAAAGCGCGGCATGGAGATAGACCTGCACCGGCTGCCGGAGATGCTGGGCATACCGGTGGTGCCGGTTTCGGCGCGCAAGCGGCGCGGGCTGGACATACTCATGCACGCGGCCGAGCACCACAGGGACCAGACGCACCCGGACAGGCTCACGAAATCAAAATTTCCGTGCTCATCAACAAAAGCGACGCAGACCGTGCCGTGCTGGCCATCCACAATAAGTTTTTCACCCCCAGCCTGTAAGGGAATCCCTCTGTTTTAACGATAAAAAATGCCGTTGTTCTTTCCAAAAGAGAACAACGGCATTTTTCTGCAAAAAGCCTGGGGGAGAGGTGGTATACTTGCATTTGGCGGCGCTGTTATTTTCCCTTCGCCAGGGCATACTACCAGCGGAAGCCGCCGGCGCCCTTCTGAAACACGCCAGGGCAGAGAAAAACAGCGGGAGTCCTGAAAAGACAAAAAAAGAACCTGAACGCGAACACGTTCAGGTTCTTTGGTCCGAGTGGCGAGACTTGAACTCACGGCCTCTTGACCCCCAGTCAAGCGCGCTACCAACTGCGCCACACCCGGCTGACAACGTTGATTATTCTAGCACATTGTTTCTGAAATTGCAATACCTATTTTCAAAATTTTTCAAATTTTTCTTGTATTCTCATTCTTGTACGAAATTTGCCGGATGGAGGCACAAAAGATGAAGGGTGTTAAAGCCATAAAGAAGTTTTTTCTCGCACTGTTCTGCATGGCAGGGACGGGCGCGCTCCTCACCGCCGTCACCATTGTTTTCCTCTCTGTGCTGAGCGGAGCGGAAGAAGCCGGCGCGCAGGCGCAGAACGAGCTTACCGCAGAGGCGCCGGCGGCCTCCTCCCGGCAGGAGGAAGCGCCCGCCTCTTCCAAAGAAGCCGCGCAGGCGCAGCCGGAAGACTGGCGGCTTCTTTTGGTGAACTTTGAAACCCCCATGCCGGAAGGAAGCGAGCCGGAGCTGGAAAAGGTGGGAAATATCCAGGTGGACAAGCGCATTGTGCCAGAGCTGGAAAAAATGATAGAGGACGCGGGAAAGGAGGGGCTGACCCTGTCCCTTTCCTCCGGGTACCGGAGCGCCGAACGGCAGGGCGAGCTGTTTCAGAATGCGGTGGAAGAGAACCTTTCTCTGGGAATGAACCGGGAAATGGCCGAGGAGGTGGCGGCGGAGTCTGTGGCGAGAGCCGGGTACAGCGAACACAACACGGGCCTTGCCATAGACCTGAACGGCGTGCTGGAAAATTTTGACGAAACGGCCGAGTACCGCTGGCTGCAGCGCCATGCCCATGAATACGGCTTTGTGCTGCGCTACCCGGGGGATAAGTCCGAGCTCACCGGAATTCGCTTCGAGCCCTGGCATTTCCGCTATGTCGGCCGGGAAAATGCAGAAAAAATGAAGCTGCTGGATCTTTGCCTGGAAGAGTATGTGGCCTACCTGGGGGAGCGCCCTGCCCCGTAACCGCCGGAAAGAGCCGTTTCCCCCGGCGGGCTTCTTGCATTCCTGCTCTGTTTCGGCTATAATGAAAGCCACGGCCCGGGCAGGCTGCCCGGGAACAATGCGGAAACAGAATGGGAGAAAACGTGATGAACCCACAGCTTGAAAAAATATGGATGAAGGTGCAGAAGCCCGGCCGCTACACCGGCGGCGAACTGAACAGCGTGGTGAAGGACAAAAGCGGGGTGGACGTGCGCTTCGCCTTTTGCTTCCCCGACATCTACGAGGTGGGGATGTCCCACCTGGGAATGAAAATCCTTTACAGTCTTTTGAACAAAATGGAAGGCGTGTGGTGCGAACGGGTATTCGCCCCCTGGACCGACATGGAGGCCATGATGCGGGAAGCAGGGATTCCCCTGTACGGCCTGGAAAGCGGGGATCCTGTCTCTGATTTCGACATCATCGGGTTTACCCTTCAATATGAGCTGAGCTATTCCAACGTGCTGAACATGCTGGAGCTTTCGGGAATCCCCCTGCTGGCCCGTGACAGGCGCGGCCTTTCCCAGCTGGTGGTGGCGGGCGGCCCCTGCGCCTGCAACCCGGAGCCCCTGGCGGATTTTGTGGATATTTTCTTTATCGGCGAAGGGGAAGAGGTGGACTGCGAGCTGGTAGAGCTGTACCGGCGTCATAAAAGCAGGAATTCCTCCAAGGAAGAATTTCTGCGGGAGGCCGCGCAGATCCCCGGGGTATACGTGCCGTCCCTTTATCAGGTGGAGTACGGGGAGGACGGCCTGATTTCCGGCGTCCACCCATTGGAGGGCGCCCCCGCCAAGGTGACAAAGCGCCTGATGCTGGACATGGACCGTTCCTATTTCCCAGAAAGCTTTGTCGTCCCCTATATTGAGATTGTACACAACAGGGCGGTGGCCGAGGTGTTCCGGGGCTGCATCCGCGGCTGCCGCTTCTGTCAGGCAGGCTTCCTGTACCGGCCGGTGCGGGAAAAATCCCCCCAGGTGGTAGACCGTCAATGCCGGGCGCTCTGCGAAAGCACCGGCTACGATGAAATTTCCCTTTCCTCCCTGAGCACCAGCGACTACAGCCAACTGAACCCGCTGCTGGACCAGCTTCTCACCTGGACGAAGGAGGAAAAAACAGGGGTTTCCCTGCCTTCGCTCCGTGTGGATAATTTTTCAACCGAGCTGATGGACAAGATAAGCTCGGTGCGCCGCAGCGGCCTCACCTTTGCCCCCGAAGCCGGCACGCAGCGCCTTCGGGACGTAATCAACAAGAACGTGACCGAGGAAGAGCTGCTGAAGACGGCCGCCACGGCCTTTGCAGGCGGGTGGAACAGCATCAAGCTTTACTTTATGATTGGGCTTCCCACAGAAACCATGGAGGACGTGGCTGGCATTGCCCAGCTGGGGCAGAAGGTGGTAGACGCCTTTTACGCCAACCCGGGCCGGAAAAAGGGGAAGGGCGTCTCCGTCACCCTCAGCGCCTCCGCCTTCGTGCCAAAGGCGTTCACTCCTTTCCAGTGGGAGCCGCAGGACAGCATTGAAATGCTCCGCGCCAAGCAGAAGCATCTGGTGGCCTCTGTCACCACAAAAAAAATAGACTGCAACTACCACGACGCGGACACCAGCTTTATGGAGGCGGTGTTCGCCCGGGGCGACCGGCGGCTGGGCCCGGTGCTGCTGAAGGCGCACCAGCTGGGCTGCAAATTCGACGGCTGGAACGACTATTTTTCCTTAAAGCGCTGGCTGGCCGCCTTTGACGCCTGCGGCGTCAGCCCGGAGTTTTATGCCAACCGCCGCCGTGACTTCGGCGAGATCCTTCCCTGGGATCACATTGATTACGGCGTGACAAAGGACTTTTTCCGGCAGGAATGCCAGCGGGCCTACCAGGCCGCCGTCACGCCCAACTGCCGGGAAAAATGCTCCGCCTGCGGGGCGGCCTGCTTCCATGGAGGGATTTGCTATGAAAACCGTTAGAATTTGGTTTCAGAAAACAGGGGCGGCCCGCTTTATTTCTCACCTGGATTTGGCCCACTGCATGGCGCGGGCCCTGCACAGGGCCAGGGTGCCCCTTTGGTACACCCAGGGCTACAATCCCAGGCCCCACATGGTGTTTGCCCTGCCGCTTCCTTTGGGGGTTACCGGCCTGCGGGAATGTGTGGACATAAAAATCGACGAGGAGGCCATTACAGAGGAAGAGCTGGCCCGCCGCCTGTCAGAGGCCCTGCCCGCCACGCTCCCGGTGCTGGCCGTGACAGAACCCCAGGAAAAGCCGGGGAAAATCACCTGGGCCTCCTACACGCTTCTTCTGGAGCCGGAGGAGGGAACGGCGGAAGAGCTGCTGGAAAAATTCCGCGCCCTGCTGGCTATGCCGGAAATCCCCATGGAAAAGCACACCAAAAGCGGCATGGCCCTTCTCGATCTGCGCCCCTTCCTGAATGAGACGGAAGCCTTTGGGGAAGAGGGAGCCCTGCGGCTGGAGGCCTTTCTTCCGGCAGGCAGCGAAAAGAACATCACCCCCTTCCTGCTTACCGAGGCCCTGCAGAAGCACCAGGGGGCCCGCTTTTTCGCCCGCGTCTCCCGCACAAATTTATATGACGGCGAGCGAAAAATATTCGCATAATCCGGCAAATTGCCACTTGCGCAAATCCACGCCTTATGGTACAATATATAGGCATTTGGAAACCGCCGGTTTTCCGGTGGGGTTCAATGCCCGGAATTTTTCCGAGACATTGAAGCGGACAGTCCTCTGCCCAGTTCTGCAACAGCGGCATGAATGTCTGAAAACTTAGGAGGAAATCAAATGGACGCATTGAAGTTAATCGCTCAGGACTCCGCAAAGACGGAAATTCCCCAGTTCGACATTGGCGACACTGTCAGAATTGACGTGAACATCCGTGAAGGCGAGCGGGAAAGAATCCAGGTTTTCGAGGGTACCGTAATCGCCCGCAAGGGCAGCGGCATTTCCGAAACCTTCACGGTTCGCCGCGTTTCCTATGGCGTGGGCGTGGAAAGAGTTTTCCCGCTTCACTCCCCCAATGTAAAGGCTGTCACTGTTGTCCGCAAGGGCCGTGTACGCAGGGCGAAGCTGTACTTCCTGCGCGACAGGGTGGGCAAGGCTGCCAAGGTAAAAGAGCAGATTAAATAATCCATGCGGAAAGGGACACTGAGCTGTCCCTTTTTTCTTTATCCCCGGCGGGAAACCGCAGAGGAACACCAGAATGACATTTTTTGACCGGATGAAATGAGGGAAACCATCATGCAGCAGGAAGCAGCGGCCCAGCGTTCCGGGCCTTCCAAGGGAGTATTGGCGGTGTATGAATGGCTGGAGGCGCTGGGCGTCGCCATCATTATCGCCATGCTGTTTTTCACCTTTGTGGTGCGCGTCAACGCGGTAAAGGGAGATTCCATGCTCCCAAACTATACGGACGGCATGCGGGTGATTGTCCAGGCGGTGGGGTACCAGCCCAAGGCGGGGGACGTGGTGGTCATCGACGCCACCAATACCAACCTGAACGAATTCGTCATCAAAAGGATCATCGCCACCGAGGGCCAGACCGTAGACCTGGACGGGGCGGGAAACGTGTATGTGGACGGGGAGCTTTTGGACGAAAGCGCTTACCTGGGGCTTGTTCCCACCTATTCCCACGACGTTGCGTTTCCCCAGACAGTGCCGGAGGGCTGTGTGTTTGTTTTGGGTGACAACCGCGAGGTTTCCACCGACAGCCGCTCCTCCGACCTTGGCATGGTAGACGCCCGCTACGTCATTGGACGGGTGCTGTTTTCCTTCGGCGGCCAGTAAGGGAAGGAGGGAAGCGCCATGCGGGATCGTTCTGAGGAATCCGTCAAAACCGGAAAGGACTCCGGCAGGGAACCCTTCTCAGAGAATTGCTATGAATGGATGGAGGCGCTGATTTCAGCGGTTATTATTATCGTTGTAGTCTTCACCTTCTTTTTCCGGATTGTAAACGTGAGCGGGCCCTCCATGCTCCCCACTCTGGAGTCGGGGGACCGGGTGCTCATTTCCAGCGCCCTGCACAAGCCCGAAGCAGGGGACGTGGTGGTAATTACCAGAACGCAGGGGCTGTCGCAGCCCATTATCAAACGAATCATCGCCACAGCCGGGCAGACTGTGGACATTGATTTTGAAAAAGGGGACGTGTATGTGGACGGCGTCCTCCTGGACGAAAGCGCTTACATTGAAAACGGGATTACCACCCAGCCCTCAGACTATACCTTCCCCCTTACCGTTCCCGAGGGGTGCGTCTTTGTTCTGGGCGACAACCGGGCGGTTTCCAACGACAGCCGCAGCGACGACGTGGGCATGGTGGACGAGCGCTATATTATGGGAACGGCGGAATGGATTGTGTTCCCCTTCCAGCGTTTCGGCAGGATTGAATAACCTTCAGAAAGGCATTTTTTACTATGAGAAACGAGAAAAAGCAGCCGGAGAGCGAGGCTGTTTCCATTCAATGGTTCCCGGGCCACATGACCCGGACCAAACGGCAAATGGAAAAATATATCAAGCAGGTGGACGCCGTGGCAGAGCTGGTGGACGCCCGCGTGCCGGTTTCCAGCCGGAACCCGGTTCTTCACAAGCTGATCCAGGGGAAGCCGCGGGTTATCCTGATGACGAAAAGCGACATGGCTGACCCAGTGGCCACAAAAGGCTGGCTGGAATATTACCGCTCCCAGGGAATCCCCGCCATTGCGCTGGACTGCCGTTCCGGCAAGGGGATTTCCGGCTTCATCCCGCTGGTGCGGGAGGTCCTGCGGGACAGGATCGCCGCCTGGGAAAAAAAGGGGATGGTGGGCCGCACCATTCGGGTGATGGTGGTGGGCATTCCCAACGTGGGGAAATCCTCCCTCATCAACCGCCTCTGCAAGGGCGGCAAGGCCAATGTGGAGGACCGCCCCGGCGTTACCAGGGAAAACCGCTGGTTTGCCATTGGGAAAGGGTTCGATCTTTTGGACACCCCCGGCGTGCTGTGGCCTAAATTTGAAGACAAGCTGGTGGGCGAGCACCTGGCCTTTACCGGCGCCGTGCGGGACGAGGTGGTTGACACCGAGCACCTGGCCGCCCGCCTGCTGGAGCTGCTGGCCGCCCTGTACCCGGAAGCCCTGCGCCAGCGCTACAGGCTGGAGGGCGGCTTGGAGCAATACCGGGGCGACCAGCTGCTGGAGCAGATAGGAAAGAACAGGGGCATGCTTATGGCCGGGGGCGTCGTGAACACAGAGCGGGCCTCCATTGCCGTTTTGGACGAATTCAGAAGCGCCAAGCTGGGGCGGATTACCTTGGAAAAGGCCCCGGCCCGGCCGCAGTAGAAAGGGCGGAAGCGCCATGGAAAAAAAGGAACAGCAGCAGGATTGGTTCCTTTACGAGCATAAGGCCGCCGGGAAGGGCTATTCCGCGGTGTGCGGCATCGACGAGGCAGGGCGCGGCCCTTTGGCCGCCCCGGTCTACGCCGCCGCCGTTATTCTTCCTGACCATGTGGAAATAAAAGGCCTGAACGACTCGAAAAAGCTCACAGCAAAAAAGCGGGAGGAATTGTACGGCGTCATCTGCGAAAAGGCGGCGGCCTGGTGCGTAGCCAGCGCCAGCGAGCAGGAGATTGATGAAATAAACATTCTGCAGGCCACCTACCTGGCTATGAAGCGGGCCTGCGCAGGGCTTGCCATCCCTGCTGATTTTGCCCTGGTGGATGGAAACCGCATGCCCCCGCTGGATATTCCGGGGGAAACCATTGTGAAGGGCGATTCCCTCTCCGCCAGCATCGCCGCCGCTTCCATCCTGGCCAAGGTAAGCCGGGATCGGTACATGGAAAAGATGGACGCCCTTTACCCGCAATACCAGTTTGCCAAGCACAAGGGGTACGGAACAAAGCTGCACATAGAGCTTCTGAAGCAATACGGCCCCAGCCCCATCCACCGGCGTTCCTTTCTGACAAAAATCCTGGGCGGGGAGGAATCCGGGCATGTCGGCTAAGAACGCCGGCCAGGCCGGGGAACAGTACGCCGCCCGCTACCTGGAAGAAAAGGGGTACCGTGTGGAAGCGAGAAATTTCCACAGCCGCTATGGAGAGATTGACCTCATTGCCTCCAACCAAAGCTACCTGGTGTTTGTGGAGGTGAAGGAGCGGAAAGCCGGCGGCCTGGTTTCTCCGCTGGAGGCCGTCACCCCTCAAAAGAAACGGCGGCTGATACAGACGGCTGTTTTTTACCTGGGCTCTCATCCCACCGCCCTGCAGCCCCGCTTCGACGTGGTGGCCATTCTGCGGGCGCCGGACGGAAGCCGGCAGGTCACTCATATTGAAAACGCATTTGAGGGAGGGCGGGGCTATTGAAGCTGTTTGATTTGCACTGCGACACCCTGGTGGAGTGCCTGCGCACCGGGCAGAGCCTTTGGGAAAACAGCTGCCAGCTGGATGTGAGCCGCGGCCTGCGGTATTCCCCCTGGATCCAGTGCTTTGCCGTGTGGATTTCCGACGAAGCCCGCGGGGCAGAGGCCACAGGAATTTTTGACCGCGCTTTCTCCCTGCTGCAGCGGGAGCTGCAGAGCCGCCCGGAAATGAAGCTGGTAACGTCCGGGAAAGACCTGCAGGCGGTGAAGCCCGGCCAGTGCGGGGTTCTTCTCACCGTGGAGAGCGGGGCCGCGGCGGCGGGCAGCCTGGAACAGCTTCGCCGCCTGTACCGCTGCGGCGTGCGCATGATGACCCTTACCTGGAACGGAGAAAACGAGATAGGCGGGGGAATCCTTTCCGCCCGCCCAAGCGGCCTTACCGCCTTCGGCAAAGCCGCCGTGGCGGAAATGGAGCGGCTTTCTATGGTTATTGATCTTTCCCATGCCAGCGAGCGGCTGTTTTATTCTGTGGCAGAGGCTTCTTCCGGCCCTCTCGCCGCCAGCCATTCCAACGCCAGAGCCGTCTGCGGCCACCCCAGGAACCTGACGGACGAGCAGTTCCGCCTTATCTGCGACCGGGGCGGAATCGTCGGCCTGAACCTTGCCCCGGAATTTCTTTCCTCCGGGAAGGCCAGCGGGGAGGACGTGCTGCGCCACGCAGAGCATTTTCTCTCTCTGGGCGGGGAAAGCGCGCTGGCCATTGGAAGCGACTTCGACGGCACCAGCCTTCCCGAGGGGATCTGCGGCATCGAATCCATGGAAGAACTGGCAGAAATCTTTCTCCGGCACAATTACCCGGAAGCCCTTGTCATGCAAATTTTCTTCGAGAACGCTTATAAATTCTTCCAATTTCTTTGACAGAACAGGAAGAATCGGATAAAATAATTCATGGAAAACGGGCGGGGAATTCCGCCTGTGACAAAGAAAGGGGTTGTTCCTTTTGAAATATTGCTGTACGCGGAACAGCAGCGAGGTTGTCTCAGCGCCGCAGGCAATTGCCCAGGGCATAAGCGGGGACGGCGGGCTGTTTGTTCCGCAGTCGCTTCCCCAATATACCCAAAGCGATCTTGCCGCGCTGGCCCACTGTACCTACCAGGAACGGGCGGTGAAGATCCTTGCGGATTTCCTGCCGGAATTCACCCGCGAGGAGTTGGAGGCCTGCGCGGCGGCGGCCTACGCCCCGGAAAAATTTTCCGGCGGGAACCCTGCCCCCCTCAGCCTGCAGCAGGAAGGGGAGCTTTCCATGTACCTGCTGGAGCTGTGGCACGGCCCTACCTGCGCCTTCAAGGACATGGCGCTTCAGCTGCTGCCCCATCTGCTGACACGTTCCCTTCAGAAAACAGGGGAGGGGAAAGAAGCGGTTATTTTGACGGCCACCTCCGGCGACACAGGAAAGGCCGCGCTGGAGGGCTTCCGGGACGTTCCCGGGACAAAGATCCTGGTTTTTTACCCGGAGCACGGCGTAAGCGACATGCAGAAGTGCCAGATGGCCGTACAGGAAGGGGAAAACGTCTCTGTATGCGCCATAGAAGGCAATTTTGACGATGCGCAGACAGGGGTGAAGCAGATTTTTACCGATCCGGCGGTGAAGGCCAGGCTGGCGGAGCGGGGGATGATGTTCTCCAGCGCCAATTCCATCAACTGGGGAAGGCTCCTCCCGCAGATTGTCTATTATTTTTCCGCCTACTGCGACCTGATGCAGACCGGGGAACTGGAAGCTCCCGGGGAAAAAATCAACATTGTGGTGCCTACCGGCAACTTCGGGAACATTCTGGCCGCCTATTACGCCAGAGAAATGGGGCTCCCCGTCCACAGGCTTGTCTGCGCCTCCAACGCCAACAATGTGCTGACGGAGTTTCTCCGCACCGGCGTCTACGACCGGAACCGCCCCTTCCACGCCACCATATCCCCCTCTATGGATATTCTGGTTTCCAGCAATCTGGAACGCCTGCTCTACCACATGACGGGGGGCGACAGCGGACGCGTGGCAGGCTGGATGCAGCAGCTGAACCGCACCGGCCGCTACCAGGTGGACGGCGCCGCCCTGGCCAGGATTCAGGAGCTGTTCTGGGCCGGGTGCTGCGGCGACAGCGAGACAAAGGAAGCCATTCGGACGCTTTTCCAAACGGAGCGTTACCTGTGCGACACGCACACCGCCGTAGCGGTGAACGTGTACGGCCAGTATGTAAAGGAAACCGGGGACAGCCGCACCCCCACTGTGGTGGTTTCCACCGCGAGCCCGTACAAATTTGCCCCCAGCGTGCTGGAAGCCATTACCGGGCAGCCTGCCTCGGGCGATGAGTTCGCCCAGGTGGACGAGCTGGCCGCCCTGACCGGCGCCCCGGTGCCGGAGCCGATCCTGCGCCTGCGGGACAAGAAGGTCCGCTTCACCGGCCGCTGCGCCAAAGACGGCATGGCGCAGGCCGTGCTTGCCATGTTGGGCTAGGGCATGGCAATTTATGTGATTGCCGACCTCCACCTTTCCCTGGACGGCAGCAAGCCCATGGATGTGTTTCCCGGCTGGAACGGCTATGTGGCACGTCTGGAAAAAAACTGGAGGGCCCTTGTGACCCCGGAGGACACGGTGGTGGTTGCCGGGGATATTTCCTGGGCCATGAAGCTGGAGGAGGCGGAAAAAGATTTCGCCTTTCTGCACTCCCTGCCGGGGAAAAAGCTTCTGCTGAAGGGAAACCATGACTATTGGTGGAGCACGCGGAAAAAAATCGAGGACTTTTTGACAGGAAACGGGTTCCATACCATCTCGCTGGTACACAACAGCGCCGTTCCCGTGGGGGATGTGGCTGTCTGCGGCACGAGAGGGTGGATTTACAACGCGGAAACGCCGGAGGACAAAAAAATCGTCAACCGGGAGGTAGGCCGTCTGACCGCTTCCCTCAACGAGGCTGAAAGCTACGGGCTGCGCCCGGTGGTTTTTCTTCATTACCCGCCCATCTTTGACAATCAGCGCTGCGGCGAGATTTTGCAGGTGCTGGAGGAACGAAACATTCAGGATTGCTATTTTGGTCATATTCACGGGACGCAGGCGGCAAAAAGGGCTG